>CBFCZJ010000068.1:0-13929 GCA_965602445.1 uncultured Desulfobacterales bacterium
GGGAGAAGCACCAGCTTGTATTTCTCGCCGGCGGGGTGGCGCGGTTTTGTCGCGTCCGGATTTATGGCCGCGAGCCTTGGAGCGTCATTTTTTTCCGTTGCGGCCGGTTTCCGGACGACCTGTTTTTCTGCCCTTGGAGTCTCCCGGTCTTTGTCGTTCTTGGCATGGGAGGCGCCTGCCGGCACCGTCGCCACGGATCGGGGGGCTTGCTTTCTTTTCAGCTGCTGGATCTTCAACCGGGCCGCCCCACCAAAGCGGCTTTGGGGATATTCCTTGAGAAAATACTCATAATCTTCGATGATCGACGACGTCTTTACGATGGCCCACATCTCTTCTTCGGCATTGAAATTCTGGGGGGCGGCCGACCTCTCAGTAGCAGCCCCGGACCCTTTTTCAGGCGCCGGGGCCGCCTGCTGCAGGGCGCGACCCGCGGAGCCGGCCTGAACCAGTGCCGTGTTTAGAAGAACAAACTGGCCGTCCCTGTCCATGGGGGTCTTCAGGCGCCCCACGTTGGGCCGCTGGTTGCCGATTTCGGTCACGGACTTCCAGACGCGGGTATGAAACAGGTTTTCCAGGTCGATCACGTCCCGGTTGTTTTCCTCCAACGCCTTGATGAAAAAATAGGCAAACAGGCTGTGGCCATCCGCCCCTTTATCGGCCACGGGCTCGATTCCGCCAGAGGAGATGACCTGCCGTGACGGAAGAGCAGCTTTCTCGGCAAGCTTTTCATAATAGCGCCGGTCGTCCAGAGACATCAGTGAAGGGCCGCCTCTCATCATCGAGCCGCTGTAACAAGAGTCGGCGATGACCACCACATTTTTGGCCTTCAGCTTGTCGGAGCCGAGAACCGCCTTGATATAGGAATTGGCGACCCAGGTGCCCGGGTCTTTTAGCTTGCCGTCTGCGGGAATCCAGTAACCGTCTCCGGTAAAGTCGTCCATCTGGCCATGGCCCGCGTAGTAGATCAGAAGATTGTCGTCTTCTCTCATGGATTGCGCCAGATACCGCAGATCGTGCAAGATCTGAAGTCGGCCGGCGTCTGCTTCCGTCCGCAGGATCACATTTTCTTTGTCAAACCCATACCGCGATATCAGAAGGTCCCGTATCGCGGCGGCATCCTTTACTGCCGTCCGGAGTCGCGGCCACTCCTGGTAGTCATCGATGCCAATGATCAGGGCATGATATTTACCCCAGAGATTCGCATCCGGGGAAATGGTCATCCCCCGTTGAGCGCTCTGGGCCGCGGCAGGTGAAACGATGGCAAGATGGAGGACTATCAGCAGCCATAAAATACGGTTTTTCACGGCCAACCTCCTGCTTTTTGGGGGGTCGAAGGCAGCCGGCAAGCCGCCGGCATTCGAAAGGCCTTGGGATGCATCAAATCAGCCATTTTAGGATTCGACGGTAATGATGGCGCCGCACAACTCGCAACGGTATCGCGCGGCACCGTTTTCTTCTGCCTCCACCTCATCGAAATCGTCCCTTTTGACACCGTCTTTTTCAAAGCACTCGGGGCAGTAGCCCGACTCCAGATCGTCCGGCTTGATGGTCAGATGACAGTGCCGGCAGCGGAGCCGGTTTTTCTCCTTGGGCAGAAGTACGATTTTGGTGTGGCTGCACCGGTTCAAACCTGGCCCTCCAGGGCATTGAGTACCAGGGTGATCGGCCGCTCCTCTTC
Source organism: uncultured Desulfobacterales bacterium (assembly GCA_965602445.1). GTDB lineage: Bacteria > Desulfobacterota > Desulfobacteria > Desulfobacterales > CAFBRK01 > JAIPEL01. Next base: position 1,679 of record CBFCZJ010000068.1, read on the forward strand.
GCTTTTTCCGGAAAAGCGGATCGGGCCGGGGCGACGGTAATGATCGTCTCCCGGCGCGGCTGCCAGCCATTTTTCTCGCAGCGCCTCAACGACGCGAAATGAGGTCGAGTTGGTATCGACGACGCTTTTTTCGATCACCAGGGCAAGGCGCCCCTTTCGCTCCTCCAGACGCATGAGACCGGAGATGGGAATCCCGATGGGTGTCCAGGTCTCAAAGTCGTGTTCCAGATTTTTGACGGCCGCCATCTGGCCGGTGGCTTTGTTGGCAACCAGGGAAAAAACGGTGTGCCCCAGATTGTATGTATAGATACAGTCGAAGCGGGTCGGATCCGATCCCCTGCCGTCGTACCCGTAGAAATGGATCTGGGTCTTGAAGTTCGGCACTGATTTTTTATAGATCTTTTCCAGCGGTTCGGCCAGCGGCTTTTTCTCCTCGATAAGCCCTTCTTTGACCAGCTCCTGGCTCAACGTTTTCAGGGAAAAAATCGACTCCTTGACCAGCAGGTATTCCTCTCCATCGTATTTCTGAAACAGGGCCGGTCCGAATTTGTCCGGGTCGAGTCCGCCTTTTTTCATCGTCTTTTGGTAGTACTCCCGGGAGATGCCGACCTTGTATTGCCCTCTTTCCTTGAGCTGGTCCAGGTAGTCTTTGACCAGTCCCATCACCACCTTTTCCGTCTCCACCTGGGAAAACTGAAAATTGCCGTGGGCGTCTCTTTCCGTTAGAAGCCCTTCTTGAAAAAAGTCCGGAATGTCGTTGAACAGATCGTCGTCCCGGGTGTTCCATACCGAAAGGAACTCCTCTTCACGGGACCGGCGGGCCAACCGCCGCAGGTACTCGAGCTTGTCCTCCAGCAGGGGAAAATCCGAATGAAAATCGGTGTCGTGGGTCTTGTTGTAGTCGGCGATAATCGTGTTGAGCTTGATGATAAACACCTGGATCTCGTTGATGAACTCCAGCACGCCTTCGGGCAGAACCAGAACACCGTAATTTTTGCCCACGGCGGCCCGCCGCAGGATTCCGTCGCAGATGACCCGCGACATGTGCCGGAGAGTCATGCCGTAAGCCGTGTAGTCCAACGAGCCGTCGCTTCGGGCAGCGTCCAACCGCCGTTTGTCCACATAATTGGCCATGTCCTCGCCGATCATGGTCATGTTTGCATGGGTCTGAAGGGCCACCTCCAGTGCCAGATGGCTGGCGACCCGCCCCATGACCTTGCAGATATGCCAGTACTTCACATCCGAGCTGCAGTCGTTGCTCAGATTGCTGATGTCCGCGGCAAAGGCCCGGGCGGCGGAGTGAAATCCGAAGGACATGGCACACAGCACCTTGCCGCTGTCATCCCGGACCTGGATGTCTCCGTCGATGGTCTTGGGCACGCCGATTACCTGCACGCCGTCATCGTAGAGCTCCTGGGCAAGAAAGGCGGCATTGGTGTTGGAGTCGTCGCCCCCGACGATCACCAGCGCATCGAGGCCCAGCTCTTTGCACGTCTGGCGGGACAACTCCATTTTCTTGGGGGTGTCGATTTTGGTCCGGCCGGTTTTGATCATGGTAAATCCGCCCAGGTTCCGGAACCGGTCGACCCGCTCTTGGGTCAACTCCACGGCGTCGTTTTCGATGATCCCATCCGGCCCGAGAATGAATCCGAAGATCCGATTTTCCGGATTGGCCTTTTTGGCGGCGTCGTAAAGCCCTGCAATGACATTGTGGCCCCCCGGTGCCGGTCCGCCCGAAAAAACGATGCCGATGCTCCGCCTCCGGGTGTAGCGCTCTTTGATCGAATCGCTGCAGTCGGCCTCGCCGAGTCCGACCACTTTCTGGACCCGATTGTCGATGATCTTGGGAAGCTGCCGGCGTGCTTCCGCATCGATCTCGAAATGGTACTCGTCGGTCTCCTCCAGCACGGTGTATGGGTTGTCGAAAACCTTGCAGACGGGAGGACAGTAGGAACGGCGTTCGACAAGCTCAGCATTGACGTTGGCAGTCACTTCGGCGACCACGGGGTGGGCAAGCATTTCTTCGATGGGTAAAGCGGCGGATTCGGTCATGCACACCTCCCTCGGCGGCCCAAAACCGCCTTTGCTTCGCGCGGCCCGGGCGAAAATGGAAAAAATCGACCCAACGCGGTATTTGTTATAACGCCCCCGGCCGGTTCATGCAACCCACAGCGCAGGTCCGACAGCGACTGCCTATCCCGGATATTTCATGAAATCTTCGGGATTGATTCTGGGCCCGGTGCCTCCGCCTTTTTGCTTGACCCACCGGTGCCGATCCATTATTGTCGATCAAATTCGCTAGGCAGTCCTTCCTTGGGGAACATATTCTTTTCACTAATTTTTCAGGAACCACACCATGGGTGAGCAAAAAGAGCTCGTGGAGGTTGTCTGCCCAAAATGCAAGCGGACCGAAATCGTCCGCCTGCCGATGGACGACTTTCCCAAATGCCCGATCTGTGACGTGCGGATGAAGATTCGGGAGCTGCTCAAGGAGGGAAAATCCTACTAAAGGGTGTCAGCTTCGACGCTCTCCGGCGAGGCTGACAAAGAGGATTTCGTTTTTTCAACGAAGTGCATCAAATTGGAATTCGTATCGGGAATCGAAAAGGAGGAGACAGAATGAAAAAAGGAGCTTTCTGGGGTCTGGCAGCAGCAGTTGCGTTGGTCTTTCTGGCGGCATCGGCCGCCTCGGGCGCAAGCATCGAACTGGCAAAAGAATCGACGCTGGAAAAAGTCCTGCAAAGAGGCGAACTGAGGGTCGGATTCGAAGCCGGCTACATGCCTTTTGAGATGACGGACAAAAAGGGAGACTTCGTCGGGTTCGACATCGACATGGCAAAGGAAATGGCCAAAGCCATGGGCGTCAAGTTCGTGCCGGTCAACACCGCATGGGACGGGATCATCCCTGCCCTGCTGACCAACAAGTTCGACATCATCATGAGCGGAATGACCGTCACCCAGGAAAGGAACCTCAAGATCAATTTCGCCGACCCCTATATTATCGTCGGCCAGACCATTTTGCTGAACAAAAAGCATGAAGGAAAAGTCGAATCCTACAAAGACCTGAACAACCCGAAATTCATCGTGACTTCCAAACTGGGCACCACCGGGGAGCAGGCCGTCAAGCGCATGATCCCCAAGTGCACCTACAAATCGTTTGAGACCGAAACCGAAGCCGCCCTGGAGGTGGTCAACGGCAAGGCCGACGCCTTTGTCTATGATCTTCCCTACTGCGTGGTGTTCATGGCCCAGCAGGGCGCCGGCAACCTGATTTTTATAGACACCCCTTTCACGTTCGAGCCCCTTGCCTGGGCGGTGAACAAGGGAGATCCGGATTTTCTCAATTTCTTGAATAATTTCCTTCGCCAGGTCAAGAACGACGGCCGCTACGACCGCATCTACAACAAGTGGATCAAAAGCACGGACTGGATCAAGCAGGTCCAATGATCAAATCGCCGGTGCGATTTGATCATGGTTTCGCTTACGCGAAAAACCACAAATAATGAGTCTACGAGCACTCATTCAATACTCCCCTTTCCGCTTCCATTTCCAGGGGAGCGGAAAGGGTGATTTGATGGCGGCATACGCTGTCTGAGCCCCTTCGGACACCTTGCATCAGCGCTTGGCTGGGCCGTTTTCGAAAGATTGCTGCCATTCAAACCTTCAGACGATCCGGAAAAGCCATGGATGTTGCGACCAAATCAGCACTGCTGAAAAAAAATCCGACATACTTTCTCTGGGTCGGCGTTTTTTTCCTGATCTTGACCCTGGTGGTGGGGCTTTTGTATTACGCCACCCAGAAAATCGACTACGTCTGGCGTTGGTATCGGATCCCTCAATACTTCGTCTTTTATGACGACGTGGAAATCCGGGCCGAAATCGAAGGCACGGTCAAGCGCATCACCCGAGAAAACGGCGACGCCGAGGTGACCGTTGCCGACGTAGAAGAAGAGGAATCATACAACGTGCCCGGTGGAGAGCTCCGGGTCTCGGAGGGTGACTTCATCTTCCCGGGGGACGTGCTGGGAAGTTTCGGAAAGTGGAGGGTGGGCATTTTGCTCCAGGGCCTGTGGCTCACCTTGAAGGTGAGCTTTATCGCCATCCTTTTCGGAATCGCGATCGGCCTGTTTGCGGGGCTCGCCCGGATATCCAAAAATCCGGCGCTGAAATGGAGCGCGATCTCCTACATCGAATTGATCCGGGGCTCGCCCCTGCTGGTCCAGATTTTCATCTGGTATTTCGTGCTGGGGACCCTGATCAACACGCTGCTTCGGCAGCAGGGCATCCCCCTGATTCCCCCGCTCTGGTTCGGGGTAGCAGCCCTGGCCACCTTCACCGGCGCCTATGTCGCGGAAATGGTTCGCGCAGGCATCCAGTCCATCAGCAGGGGCCAGACCGAGGCCTCCCGCTCCCTGGGAATGACCTATGTCCAGTCGATGGTGCACGTCATTCTGCCCCAGGCCCTTCGGCGGATCATCCCGCCCCTGGCCGGGCAGTTCATCAGCCTGATCAAGGACTCCTCCCTGCTGGGCATTATCGCCATTCGGGAGCTGACCAAGGCCACCCGGGAGGTGGTTACCACCAGCCTCCAGCCCTTCGAACTTTGGTTTGTCTGCGCCCTGCTCTACCTGGTGCTGACCTTCTCGCTGTCCATGCTTCTGCAGTACGTAGAAAGGAGGACATTGTACCAGTGATCGAGGTTCGCAGCGTTTACAAAACCTTTCTTCTTCCCTACAAGGTGCGTGCACTGGTCGACATTTCAGTGAGCATCGAGCCTGCAGAGGTCGTGGTGGTGATCGGCCCCTCCGGCTCGGGCAAGAGCACTTTTTTGCGGGCGCTCAACCGCCTCGAAACTCCCGATTCCGGACATATCTGGATCGACGGCATCGATGTGATGAACCCGAAAACCGACATCAATAAAGTCCGGGCCGAAGTCGGGATGGTTTTTCAGAACTTCAATCTGTTTCCCCACAAGACAGTGCTCGAAAACGTGACCCTCGCCCAGGTCGTCGTTCGGAAACGCTCCAAAAAGGAAGCGAAAAATACAGCCATGGCCCTGCTGGAGAAAGTCGGGATCAAGGAAAAAGCCCAGGTCTACCCGGACCAGCTCTCGGGCGGACAGCAGCAGCGGGTGGCCATCGCACGGGCGCTGGCCATGAATCCGAAGGTGATGCTCTTTGACGAGCCCACATCGGCACTGGATCCGGAAATGATCGGAGAAGTGCTCGATGTCATGAAGACGCTGGCCAGGGAGGGGATGACCATGGTGGTGGTCACCCACGAGATGGGGTTTGCGCGGGAAGTAGCCGACCGGGTGATTTTCATGGACGACGGGGCCATCGTCGAAACCGGAACCCCCGAACACTTTTTCAAGAATCCCATTCACGATCGGACAAAACTCTTTTTGAGCCAGATACTATAATTTAAGTAAAGATCCGTGCCCGGAGGACCCGGCTTTGAGTTAAGCCCGTAGGGCACGCATCCCTATGGTTTCGTTAAATCCGAAATTCGAATATTTCGTGCTTCGAATTTTTTCGCTTCAAGCTAAAAGGCAGAGCCAATTGCCTCTGACCTGGTCCTGAGGACCAGGATCGTGAGACTGCATTCAAGCGCTGCCGCGATTGTATCAATAGGTTATTGGGGATATTTCCTGCCGCCCGATTTTTTCTTCAGTATGAACCACGCCTCCGTAACTTCTTGTTTTTCATATGATTCAATTCATACCCGGCCGGTTTCGACAGGACCGCGCCAACACCGGGAGCGGCAGGGGATTTTCCACCATATATTGTATAAAGCTGCTTTTAGGACACTTTCTGTTGTGCTTTTTTTGCTTTACACCCCCTTCCTTTTCTGGTATTAACCGGGCGAAACATCGGACTGCCTCGAAACCGCAACGTGCACCGTAAAACAGACGGCACATAAGTGCGGATTGAGGCGTGTTGCGCGCCTGGCACCTTGCTTGCCGCGCCATGCAAAGCAGCCGGCAAGCCGCAGATCACGGGTACGATAGACAGGCGACAACCTGGAATTGAAAGGCCACCGGATGCAAACCGGATACATGGTGAGGAGATTTCCTGAATGAAGCTCAAAAAGCTTGAGCTGATCGGCTTCAAATCCTTTGTGGATCGGGCCAGCATCCCCTTTCCTCCGGGGATTTCAGCCATTGTCGGCCCCAACGGCTGCGGCAAGAGCAACGTGGTCGACGCGCTTCGATGGGTCATGGGCGAGCAAAGCGTCAAGCAGCTTCGGGGCAAGTCCATGGAGGATATCATCTTTGCCGGCGCCGACGGCCGTCCGCCGCTGAACATGGCCGAGGTCTCGGTAACGCTTCTCAACGACAACGGCAGCGCCCCGGAAGAACTTCGGGACTACAGCGAAATCCAGGTGACGCGCCGTCTGTACCGATCCGGCGAGAGCGCGTATCTGATCAACAAACTGCCCTGCCGTCTCAAGGATGTGCACAACCTGTTCATGGGCAGCGGCATGGGAGCCAAGACCTACGCGGTGATCCAGCAAGGCAACATCGGGGCCATCACCGACGCCGGTCCGGAGGAAAGGCGGCTGTTTATCGAGGAAGCCGCCGGCATTACCCGGTACAAGACCCGAAAGAACGAAGCCCTTCGCAAAGTCGAATCGACCCGGCAGAATCTGCTGCGGGTTTCAGACATCGTCACCGAGGTCCAGCGGCAGATGAACGGGCTGAAGCGCCAGGCGAAAAAAGCCGAGCGGTTCAAAAAATTTCAGGAGCGGATCCGCCGCCTGGACGTCCTGCTCTGCCTGAACGACTACGACGAGCTCACCGGCCAGATCACCAAAACCGAAAACCTGCTCAAAGGCCTCCAGGACACCGATATCGAGCATTCGTCCCGGCTCAAGCAGCTCGATGCGGCGGTAGAAGAAATCAAGCTCAAGCGATGGCAGAAGGATCAACAGATCGCCGATCAGAAGAACCGTAAATTCGAGGGTCAGCGGCGGCTGGACCGGCTGGAAAACGATACCGCACATCTGCATGAAGAGATCAAGCGTCTGGATTCGGAAATCGCCGATCTGCAAGGGGCCGGCACCGAACTCGAAGAAAAGGGTGCTGCCATTGCCGGGGAAATCGAGCAGGGACAGCAGGAAAACGCAGAACTCAAAGAGCAGCTCGTCCGGATCGAAGAGGAGCTAAAAGCGGAGCGGGAAAAATCCGAAGACGTTCGAGCCCGTCTAAACGCCCTGAACGAATCGCTGGAAGCAGCCAAATCAGAAATGATGGAGCTCGTGGCCCAAGAGGCCAGATACAACAATATCTGCCAGAATGCCGAAACCAATAAGGAAAGCCTCCGTCGACGCCTGAAGCGCGCCGACGAGGAAGAAGCGCTTGCCCGGCGCAGAATCGAGGAAACCGGAACGCGCAAGGAGGCGGCACGCCGGCAAATGGATGAACTGCGGGCCCAGATCGAGGATATGAAGATCCGCATCCGAGAGGCCCAAAACCACCTCGACGAACGCGCCGCCTGCCTCGGAGAGACCATCAAAAAAGTGCAGACCCTCGAGCTGGAGCGAAAGACATGCCGCAGCCGCCACGCGGCGTTGAAAAAAATGGAGGACAACTTCGAGTGGTATAAAGACGGGGTGCGGGCCATCATGAAGCCGGCCTCAGAGGCTGCCGCACTTGAATCCGACGACCGACGCGCCTTTGCATCGGACGTCTTCGGCCTCATGGCCGACATCGTCGAACCGGAATCCTCCTTTGAGAACGCTTTAGAGGCCGTGCTCGGCGAATCGCTGCAGTACATTGTGGTGAGAGATCAGCAGGCAGGGGTTTCCGCCATCGACTACCTGCAGCGCTCAGGAGCCGGTAGGGGCGGTTTCGTTCCGGCTTCCGGACTCAAAAATCCGGATCAGCACAGTCCCGCCCCTTCGACGGCGGAGCGTCTTTTGCTCGACCATGTCACGGTCAAGCCCGAATTTGAAGCCATCGTCGAGGCCCTGATCGGCCATGTGGCGGTGGCCGAAGATTTGGCCGAAGCAACGGCGCTATGGAACCAGAACGGCAGGCGCCGAACCGTGGTCACGAAAAACGGTGACGTCGTCAATCAGCATGGGATCTTGATCGGCGGCAGCCCGGAAAATCTTTCCGGAATTCTGGCCAAAAAGCAGGAGATCAGGGCCCTGGAAAAGGAGGCCGAGGGTTTCGACGGCAAAATTCAAGAGGCCAAACGCGAGCAGGAGCGGCTGGAGGAAGAAGTCCGCAAGCTGGAAACCGAACTCCAACAGCAGATCGAAGAAAAAAACGCGGCCGTGGAACGCGAAATCGACGCTGAAAAACAGCTCTACAAGGCCACCGAGGATGCAAAGCAGGCCGAGCGTCACCTGGAGATCGTCCGTCTCGAACAGGATCAGCTCCTGGGCGAAGAAAGCGACATCGACGATCAGATGATGGAATACAACCGGCTGCTCAAAGACATCGAACGGCGCGTCGAGGCGGCACAGTCGACCGTCAGTCAGCGAAACCAAGAGATCCAGACCGTGTCAGAGGAACTGGAAAGGTACCATCAGGGCACGGTGGACCTCAAGGTGAGGCTGACCTCGCTGCAGGCCAGCATCGAAAACAGCGACAACACCCTTCGACGGCTTCAGGAATTTTACAAGGACGGCCAGACGCGGCTTCAGCAGGTCCAGCACGACATTGCCGTCAAAAAGGAGCGGCGCCGGGAATCGGAACACAAGATCACCCAAACCGAGACGGAGCTTTCCCGTCTTTATGAGGAGATGAAGCGCCTGGAGGAAGCGATCGATATCAGCAAGGCCGACTACCAGCAGATCGATGCGCGCCTGCAGGAAATCGACGGCCAGGTATCAGACATCCGAAACCTGCGCGAGAACACCCTGCAGAAGATTCGTCTCGTAGAAGTGGAGCTCTCCCAGCTCCGGTCCAACAAGGACCATATCCTTCAGCGTCTGGCTGAGCGCTATGGCAAGTCCGTCGAAGAGCTACAACGGGAATTTTCAGAAACGATCAAAGCCGCCGGGGAAGACAGCCGAAAGGCCCTGGAAGAAAAGCTCGCCGGCTACCGGAAAAAAATTGAGCGCATCGGCGACGTCAACCTCGGTGCCATCAAGGAATACGAGGATCTGAAGACCCGTTTCGAGTTTCTCACCGAACAGCGCGACGACCTGATGCGAGCCATGGAAGACCTTCAAAAGGTGATCCGCAAAATCAACCGGATCACCCGGGAGCGTTTTCTGACCACTTTCGAACAGGTCAACAAACAGCTTCAAGAGGTGTTCCCGAAGCTGTTCGAAGGGGGCACGGCCAAGCTGGTGCTCACAGATCCGAGCAATCCCCTGGAAACCGGGGTGGGATACCTGATTCAACCCCCCGGGAAAAAGCTGACCCGGATGAGCCTCCTGTCCGGAGGAGAGAAAGCCCTGTCGGCGATCGCATTCATATTTTCCATCTTTCTCATTCGTCCGACATCGTTCTGCCTCATGGACGAAATCGACGCACCCTTGGACGAAGCCAATGTATACCGCTTCAACGACCTGCTGAAAGTGATCGGCGAAAAGTCACAGGTCATCATGGTAACCCACAACAAAAGAAGCATGGAGTTTGCCGATACGCTCTTCGGCATCACCATGGAAAGAAAAGGGGTCTCCAAGGTCGTGTCGGTGAATCTGAATCGGGCAGATTCTGAAACCACCGAAGCCCTCAATTGATAAAATTGCTGACGCAATTTTATGGAAATCAATATGGCAATCAGATGGTTTAAAAAAAACAAATCGGAAGACGAGGCGCCAGCGTCCCGGGCCGACGAGAAAACCCGGGAAAAAGCGGATGTCGACTCTTCGAAGGTATCGCCGGCGGCCGACGGCAGAGACGATTCGGCTCCTTCATCTGCGCCCATCGAGCCGGAAACCGGCGCTGCTGCAGATCAGCGGATCGAGGAGTCGAAATCCGGCTTTTTCGGGCGCCTGCGCAAGGGCCTGAGCAAAACCCGGGAAATTCTGACCACCGATATCGACGATCTCTTTCTCGGCAAGAAGGAATTGGATGCAGCGCTCCTCGAAGAGCTCGAAGAACGTCTGATCACGGCGGATCTGGGGGTTCAGACGACCATGGCGCTCATGGAAAGGATCTCCAAACGGGCGCGGAAAATCTCGGGCCCCCAGGATCTGAAAGCCGCGATCAAGGAAGAAATGCTTTCGATGATCGCCGGTGCAAAACCGCATCCGCCGGAAGAGCCCGTTTCCCGCCCCCGGGTCATCCTCGTTCTGGGGGTGAACGGCGTCGGCAAAACGACCACCATAGGAAAACTTGCCGCCCGGGCGGTCTCAGAAGGGCAAAAAGTCCTGATCGCGGCGGCCGACACCTTCCGTGCCGCCGCCATCGAGCAGTTGGAAATCTGGGCCAAACGCGCCGGTGCGGACTTCGTCCGGCATAAAGACGGGGCAGATCCGGCGGCAGTCGCCTTTGACAGCATCGAAGCGGCCATCGCCCGCGACATGGATCTGGTCCTGGTGGACACTGCGGGCCGGCTTCACACGAAGGTGAACCTGATGGCGGAGCTAAAAAAAATCAAGAGGACCATCGAAAAGAAAATCCCCGGTGCTCCCCACGAATCCCTGCTGGTGCTCGATGCGACCACAGGCCAAAACGCCTTGTCTCAGGCCAAACTCTTCCACGAAGAAGTCGGCATCACCGGTCTGGTGATGACCAAACTCGACGGGACTGCAAAAGGAGGGATCGTCGTGTCGGTCTGCAATTCCATGCAGATCCCCCTTCACTATATTGGTGTGGGAGAAAAAATCGACGACCTTCAGCCGTTCGATCCGGAGCAGTACGTGGACGCTATCGTCTGAGGCGACTCTACGCAGGCAGGGGTGACGACAGCCGCTCCGCCGCTGCCGCCACATTTGGGGGCGCGCCCCGAAACCCTGTTTTGGGCCTTTTGCGGCAAAATGAAGCCACAACCGCTGAATTCTGTTGACATACAGACAAGCCTGCTGTAAAGAGCCTTGAAAATCAAGGAAGTAAACGCACAACAACCAAAAGGGGGAAAGAGATGACAAAAGCCGAACTCATTGAAAAAATGGCAAAGGATGCCGGAATCTCCAAGGCCGCTGCCACCGAGGCGCTCAATGCCTTTACCGACGGTATCACCAAGGCGTTGAAGAAGAAAGACGGCAAGGTGACCTTGGTTGGTTTCGGGACTTTTCAGAAGGTTCGCCGCAAGGCCCGCAAGGGACGAAATCCCCAGACCGGCGAAGCCATCAAGATCAAGGCTTCCAACGCGGTGAAGTTCAAACCCGGAAAGAAGCTGAGCGAAGCGGTCTAACCCCGGTGTGATCTTACCATGAGAAAGGGCGGCAGGTTCGATGAACCTGCCGCCCTTTCTAGTAGGCGATGCTGAATCCGGCGTATTCTCCGCTGTAGTCTTCCCATTTGACATGCACCTCGTTGACTGCGGCTGGCGGATCTGCATGCCGGCACCACTGCAGGATCTCATCCACCGGTGTTTTTTCACCTTCAAACACCGCTTCCACGGTGCCGTCCCGCCGGTTTCTGACCCACCCGGAAACACCACACCGCTCGGCAGCGCGCACCGTGTTGGCGCGGAAAAACACCCCCTGCACCCTTCCGGTGATGATGACGTGGGCCCGTACCTGATCGTTTCCCTGGCTCATAACCACCTCCACAAACCCCTATGCAGCAAAGCGCTTCAATCCAGCGTTTAGTAAAGATCCGAGCCCGGAGGACCCGGCTTTGAGTTAAGCTCGGAGAGCATGAATCCATATGGTTGTCTTAAATCCGAAATTCGAATATCGAAATTCGAAACAAATCCTAATGACCAAAATTCGAATGATCAAAACAACTGCAGCTTTTCAGAGATTCCATTCGCCCTTGTTTGGGTCATTCGGTCATTCGAATTTCGGATTTGTTTCGTATTTCGGATTTCGTGCTTCGAATTTTTACACTTCGGGCTGAAAGGCAAAGCCAATTGCCTCTGACCTGGTCCTGAGGACCAGAATTGTTAGACTGCATTCAAAGGGGCTCTTACTCCACCATTTTAGGCATTCCGGTTATCTATGAAGCTCAAGGAGGCTTGAGCCGGATGCCTATGGGTGTCGGCTCGGATGCCGGGCAACTGTTTGAGCCGGTTAGGTCGCGTTAAGACGGCCGCAACCAGGCAACGAAATTTGCCGGGCATTCCCGTTAACTGCTTAAATTTTCAACATTTTCATCAGCGGCCGTCTTTACGCGACCT
>CBFCZJ010000069.1:0-13808 GCA_965602445.1 uncultured Desulfobacterales bacterium
CGGCCGTCTTTACGCGACCTTGACGGCGAGTTTTGGCCGGCAGGAGAGCCGACACCCATCGGCATCCGGCGGACACCAGCTGGAGGATACCCCTCCACCCTCATATCGACCTTAGATTCGTACATAGACCCGTATTTTTTTAACAGGCAGGGAAAATCCATGATGTCTATCACCAGCCAAAACCGCCCGGGCGCCGGGTGGAAATTCGATAACAGCTACGCACGGCTGCCGGAGGCTTTCTATGCCCGGCTGAACCCTGTGCCGGTGCCTGCGCCGAAGCTCGTGGTCTTCAACGAAGCGCTGGCCCAGTTTCTGGGGCTCGACCCCGAGGCCCTGAAGGGCGAGGAGGGCGCCGCCGTGTTTTCGGGCAACCGCATCCCCGAGGGGGCCGAGCCTCTGGCCCAGGCCTATGCAGGGCATCAGTTCGGCCATTTCACCATGCTGGGCGATGGGCGGGCCATATTGCTGGGCGAGCAATTGACGCCGAAAGGCGAGCGCTTCGACATCCAGTACAAAGGGTCGGGCAGGACCCCGTTTTCGCGGCAGGGAGACGGACGGGCGGCCCTGGGGCCGATGCTTAGAGAGTACATCATCAGCGAGGCCCTGCACGGTCTGGGCATACCGACGACCCGGAGCCTGGCGGTGGTGACCACCGGTGAACCGGTGTTCCGTGAAACGGCCCTGCAGGGCGCCATTCTCACCCGCACGGCGGCCAGCCACATCCGCGTGGGCACTTTCGAGTATGCGGCGGCGAGGGGAAAACCCGACGAGATTCGAACGCTGGCCGATTACACCATCCATCGCCATTTTCCCGATTTGGCCGAAAATGCAAATCCGTATCTTGCCCTGCTCGGGGCTGTGACGGATCGGCAGGCATCTTTGGTGGCCCGATGGCTGATGGTTGGCTTCATCCACGGCGTCATGAACACGGATAACATGGCCCTCTGCGGTGAAACCATCGACTACGGCCCCTGCGCGTTCATGGACGCTTACGATCCGGATACCGTCTTCAGCTCCATCGATCACCACGGCCGGTATGCCTACGGCCGGCAGCCGCAGATCGCCCAGTGGAATCTTGCCCGGTTTGCCGAAACGCTGTTGCCGCTGATTGCCGAGGACCCGCAAGAGGCCGTATCGATGGCACAAGAGGTGCTCTCTATATTTTCTGGCGCCTTCCGTGATTCCTGGCTGGCCGGCATGCGGGCCAAGCTGGGACTGTTCAACCAGGAAGCGGACGACGACGCCCTGGGGCAGGACCTGCTCGATTGCATGCATCGACACGGGGCGGATTTTACAAACACCTTCCGCGATCTGGCATCCGGTTCCCTGCCGGATGCCTCCGTGTTCCGGGCTTCGGATTTTAGGCGGTGGTTGGAGCGCTGGCAGGCCCGGCTGCAGCGGCAACCCGATTCCCGGGAAGCATCCCGCCGGCTCATGAACACCCACAATCCGGCGGTCATCCCCCGCAACCACCGGGTGGAAGAGGCCCTGTCCGCGGCCGTGGAAAGGGCCGATTATACGGTCATGGAAAAACTCCTGGACGTTGTGTCCAGACCCTATCAGGATCCGCCCGAACAGGCCGGCTATCATCTGCCGGCGCCTCCTTCGGCGCCGCCATACCAAACCTACTGCGGGACGTGATCCCATCGACGGTTGCCGCTCCCTACAAGCCTCCGAGCCTTCCAGCCTCCCAGCCACAAGGATCGTCACTTTGATCCTTGTTTTTTCCCATTTGACTAACGCCTTTCACGGATTATAATGCAGGCGTTCGTTTGCCAACGGCAGGGAGCATGATCATGGGGAAAAACATCGGATTTGTCTCCACCCGCTTTGAGGGCACCGACGGGGTCACCATGGAGTCGGGCAAGTGGGCCACCGTGCTCAGATCGGCGGGGCACCGCTGCTTCTGGTTTGCCGGCGACCTCGACCGGGACCCGACAAAGAGCCATCTCGTGCCGGAGGCGTTTTTCCACCATGAGAAAAACCGGTGGATCGACGATCGGATCTTCGGCAAAAAGGGGCGCACATCTTCGGTGACCGAGGCGATCCAAACCCTCAAGGGTCTGCTCAAGATCCAACTCGAGGCGTTTATCGAGCGGTTTTCCATCGACCTGCTCATTGCCGAAAACGCCCTGACCATCCCGATGCACGTGCCGCTGGGCATTGCCCTGACCGAACTGATCGCAGAACGCCAGATACCGACCATCGCGCACCACCACGACTTTTACTGGGAGCGCACCCGGTTTTCGGTCAACGCCGTCGGAGACTATCTGCGCATGGCTTTTCCGCCGAACCTGCCCAATATGGAGCACGTGGTGATCAACTCTGCGGCCCAGGAGGAGCTGGCTCTTCGCACCGGCATTTCTTCGACCATCATTCCCAACGTGCTCGATTTTGAAAATCCGCCGCGGGAAAACGGCAGGACACGGGCTGAGATGCGTCGGCTCATGGGGATCGATCCGGATGACATCATGATCCTTCAGCCGACCCGGGTCGTCCAGCGGAAGGGAATCGAGCACGCCATCGAGCTGGTCCGGGAGCTGAAAGAGCCCCGGTGCCGGCTGGTCATTTCCCACGAGGCCGGCGACGAGGGCTTCGAATATGCCGAGTGGCTCAAGGAGGAGGCTTCCAGCCACGGAGTGGACCTGCGCTTTGTCCAGACGAAGATTGCAGACCCCTTCAACGAGGAGATGAACGGAGAAGATCGCCACTCGCTGTGGGACATTTATCCCCATGCGGACTTTATCACCTATCCGAGCCTGTACGAGGGATTCGGCAACGCCTTTTTGGAGGCGGTCTACTTTAAGAAGCCGATCCTGATCAACCGCTATACGATTTTCGTAAGAGACATCGAGCCAAAGGGGTTCGACCTGATCGCCATGGACGGGTTTCTCACCCGCAGGACCGTCGAAAGGGTTCGGGAGGTCTTCGACAAATCCGAGCGGCGCCGGGAGATGGTTGAGCACAACTACCGAATCGCCCTTGGCCATTATTCCTACGCCAACTTGCGCCGGTGGCTCAACAATTTGTTGACGAATTTCTTCGGGGTCGACCTGTCCTGAAATCGCTGCTGCGATTTCAGGACTGGTTCGCGTGCCGAGAGAGAAGAAAAATGAATGATCCGTTGACACATCAAAGCACCGGTGTTGCGGAAAAGACCTGGTCGCCAACGACAAGGAGTCGGGGATGAATCTGCTGGTGTGCGGTGCCGGAAGCATCACCGCCGAGCTGCTCCGCAGGCTCGGTGAAAAATGGCGGGTGACGCTCGTCGACAGGGACGAAAAACGCCTCGCCGGCTTTTCGAAGCGGTTTGAAACTGTGGTGCGGATCGCTGCAGGAGACGCCTCCAGCCCGGTGGTCCTGGAAGACGCAGGCCTGACCGACCAGGACTATGCCGTGGCCATGACCGACAGCGATCGGGTCAACCTGGCCTTTTGCGGTTTTGCCAAGGAAAAGGGGGTTGTCAATATTCTGGCCCGGGTTTCGGATTGGGAGAACGTGGACCGCTTCGAAGGACTCGGCGTCCGCCCCCTGATGCTCACCGGGATGGTGGCAAGAAACATCTACCAGTACCTCCAGGATCCACGAATCCGGGTGACCACCGTCGGCCAGGGAGAGGTGGAGCTCTTCGAGGTCGAAGTGGTGCCGAATCTGGCGCTCATGGGCCGGCCGGCGTCCGAGTTTCGCCACCTGGAATGGCGGATCGTGGGGGTGATCCGAAAATCCAGGGTCGTGTTTCCGGAGGACGATTTTATTTTCCAGGAGGGCGACCGGGTGCTGATTCTGGGAAAAGCGGACATGTTCGACGAGGTCTGCGGCGTCATGGAATGTGCCGAGCCTCATTTTCCCAGAACCTACGGCCGCAGCCTGATACTCGGCATCGCAGACAAATACAAGGACCAGGTGCCCTCCCTGGTCAAAGAGGCGGTGCACCTGGCCCAAAATACCAAGGTGCTTCACATCGTCGCCCTGTGCGAGCCGGAGGCGGGAAAGGGAGTCGAAGAGGGGCAAAAACCAGGCCAACAGTTCGACACCCGAATCAAGGTGGTCGAAGCGCCCATGCTGAAGCGGGTGAAGAAGACCGCCGAAGAAGCAGGGGCCGGTGTGGTTTTGCTGTCGCCGCCGGCCAAAGGGATGATCGCCTCCGTTACGCGGCCGGTCACGATGAAACTTGCCCATTCCCTGTCCTGCCCGCTGCTCGTCTGCCGCGGAACCCAGCCCTACGAAAAGATTCTAGCGGCCTTTGACGGATCCGACAAGTCCCGGCTTGCCCTGGAAACGGCGCTGGATCTGACGCTTCAGCTCGACGCCGCTTTGACAGTGGCGGTGGTTCGGGAGCCCGAGTTTCTCCGGGGGGAGCGAAGCGAGGACTGGGGCGAGGAGGTCATGAAGCGGGCCAGGGAACTGGCGCACATCGACAAGGTCAAGATCGAGGAAGTGATCCTGAAGGGCAACCCGGTTCGGGAGCTGACGCGCCTGGCCGAGGAATACAATCTGCTGGTCATTGGCAGCGGGCCCGAACACAAGGAAGCCTTTATGCCCCACGTCGGCGAGCTGCTGGTTCGCAAAAGCCCCTGCAGCGTGCTGGTGCTGGCCCGATAGGAGATATTTGCATGGTACTCGACCAGGCCTGGTCTCTGCTGCTGGTGGCGGCGGCGGCGGCGCTGCTTCCGGGGGTCAGCCGGATCTTGAAGCTTCCGGCCATCGTCCTGGAGATTCTTTTCGGGGTCGTGCTGGGAAAGAGCCTCCTGAACCTGGAGTTTTCCGGGCAATGGCTGCCTTTTCTGGCGGAGTTGGGGTTTTTGCTGCTGATGTTCCAGGCCGGGATGGAAATCGATTTTGCCATGCTTCGGCGGCAGCGCCGGTCCCAGCTCCTGTTCCATCTGCTGGTGTTTTTCGTCACCTTCGCCCTGGCCATGGCGGCCGCCTTTATGCTGGGGCGGGGGTTTTTCATGGGCCTGGTGCTGACGACCACTTCCCTGGGGCTGGTTGTTCCCACCTTGAAAGAGGCCGGCTTCAGCCGCCAGCCCATGGGCCAGTCGATCATTATCGCGGCCACCCTGGCTGATTTTCTCACGCTGTTTGCCATCACCTTTTACGTTTTGTGGCACCGCTACGGGCTGGACTGGCGATTTCTGGGGCCGCTGCCCCTGTTTGTCGGATTTGCGCTTTTGCTCCGGGCCGGTCGGCTCTGGGTCTGGTGGCATCCCAACAAGGCGGCCCGCCTTCTGGCTCCCCAGGATACCCAGGAACTCGGGGTCCGGCTGTCCCTGGCGCTCCTGTTTCTTTTTGTCGCTCTCTCGGAGCTGGTTGGGCTGGAGCCGGTCCTCGGGGCCTTCATGGGCGGCGCTTTGCTGTCGATCATCTTTTTAGAGAAGGTCAACCTGGAAAACAAGCTGTCCGGGATCGGCTACGGGTTTTTGATTCCCCTGTTCTTCATCCATGTCGGCATGCAGTTTGACTTGAGAAACATTTTATCTCCCGAGTTGATCCTGTTTACCTTGCAGCTTCTCGGCCTGGCCCTGGCAGTCAAGATTCTTCCCAGTCTTCTTTTCGTTTTCAGCGGCATTCCGCTGAAAAGGGCCCTCGATGCCGGATTGCTGCTCTCCTCCCGGCTGAGCCTGATCATCGTGGCGGCCACCATCGGTCTCGAATATGGGTTCATCACCGAACAGTACAAGGACGCCATCGTTTTGTTGGCGGTGTTTACCTGCCTGTTGGGGCCGAGCCTGTTCAAACTGCTTCACCGCCCCACCGGACAGGAGCCGGCAGCGGCGGGGGAAGAAAAGCGGACGGCCACCGGACGGAGAGATCCGGACCGGATCGCCGCCGGAAAATCGTAGAGAAAATGGAGCCGCGATGACTTGGAAACGCGCTCGATGTCGCCTTTCTTCCTGGCGGCAAAAGGCGGAATCCGGTGCCTTGCATCGGTTCCGGAACCCGGTACTCTCCGGAGCGGGAAGATTTCGGCGGCGAATGCCCGCTGAGTTCATCCGCCGGCATCGGCCCGGGAAACGGTCTTTGATCGCCTGGCTGGCGCTGCCTGCGATCCTATGGTTTCTGTTTTCTTCTCCCGGCCTTTGCCAGGAGTCGGAAGTCGCGGTCGATCCGAAGGCGTCGCTTTCGGAGTTGAACCGCTCCATTGAGGAAACGGTAGACATCGAGCAAGCCAAGCTGGAACGCTACCGCGGACAGCTTAAAAACCTTCAGGATATCAAAATTTCCCTGGCGACCGCCGCCAATGCCTATCAGATCCAACTTTCCATCTACGGCAACCTGCTGCTGTCTTCGAACCCCGAACTGGAGGACTTGGAAAAGGCCTGGTCGGACATACGTACCTCTCTGACCGACCTCCAGAAGCAACTCGGCGAGATGATGCCCAAAAAGGAAAATGTCGAAGCTGAACTGACCAACAACCGGCAGCAGCAGGAACTGCTGGAGCGGCAGATCGCGGAGATCTCCAAATTCCCGAAGGCCGATTCGGAAGCCCGGGCATTCTTGAAGAAGGCCAAAACCCTGCGCGGTCTTCTGGCCGAAAAGGCGACGGTGCTCGAAAAACTGCAGGAGCTTTACAACTATCGTATTTCGCAGATGGAGAACATCCGGCGGTCTTTTACCGAGTTGTCGAACAAGTTCGAACAGCAGGTGGAAGAAAGCCGAACCAGCAAGCTGTTCGATCGGCGAAAAAGTCCTTTATCGCTCCAGGCCTGGACATTTCTGGTGGAGGAGGGAAAGCGGCTGGCCGAAAAAATCCGGGTGCTGTTCCAGCCGGAGTTCTGGGCCGCAGAGGCGGCGCAGCTCTGGCGCGGGGCGGGGCTGGTGCTGATTTCTTTTGCGGTGCTGATGGCCGTTTTCGTAGGGCTGCTGGTCCGGCTTCACCGAGGGCTTGTCTCTCTCGAAGCCCACCCGGTCCGCGAGCGGCTCGGTGCATGGCACCTTCTGGCCCTTCGGCTGGTCAACCGCTCGCTGCTTTTGACCGGCCTGACCGCTTTTGTGTATCTTTGCTCCCTGCTTGACGTGTTCTACCTTTCCACGCCGTCGATCCGGCTGGCCGCACACTTGCTCCTTGCGGCCCTGCTGACGCGGTGGGCCCGTATTGCGCTTTCTTTCTGGAAGGAAGAGGGCCGGCTGACGCCTGAATCCGAGGCCCGCATGCGGCGGCTGGTCAAGGCGATCCGGTATTTTACCTGGGCGAATCTGGTCCTTCATTGGGCGCTGGGATCCGGCGCCGGGCTCTGGCTCATCTTACGGCTCGTCTTTCTGTTGTGGCTGCTCGGCTGGCAGATTTCCTTCTGGCGGTTCCTGGAAACCCGGGAGAGGACAGCACAGCTTACTGCGAACATCGGCCGGGTCCGCTATCTGATGACACCGGCAAAGCCGATGGGATACCTGATCGTGGGAGTGGCCCTGCTTTTGGAAATGGTCGGCTACAACGCGCTTTCGCTCCACTGGATGCTGTCATGGGGCAGGAGCCTGGTGGTGGCGCTCTGGTGGGGGGTTGCCTATTTTATGCTTCGCGAATGGGACGCCTACTACCGGCAAAAGAGGGCCGCGGAGCGCAATGAACTGATCCATGACGAGTATCCGATCCAGTGGCTCATGATCCGGATCGCACAACTCATGTGGCTGCTTTCTATCGTGGTGGCCCTCATTCTGGCATGGGGGGGCAGGCAGGTGGTGCTGGCCAGGATCTATCAGGGGCTGGGCCACTCGGTGCAGATCGGAAGCATGACCTTCAGCTTCCTGGGACTGCTTTATGCCGTGCTCGTCTTGCTGGCCACCCGGGCGGTGGTCCGGCTGTGGCGGTGGGTTTTTCAGACCAAGTTTCTGACCCGCAGCGGAATGGACGTCGGCCTGCAGGATTCGATCACCACCATCTCCGTTTACATCATCTGGATGCTGGGTATCCTGGTCGCCCTTCACGTCTTCGGGTTGAACACGGCGTCCTTGGCCGTGGCATTCGGCGCCCTGGGCATCGGGCTCGGCTTCGGTCTTCAGAATATCTTCAACAATTTCGTCTCCGGCATCATCCTGCTCTTCGAGCGTCCGATCCAGGTGGGAGACGACGTGGAGATCAACGGCACCTGGGCAACGGTAAAGAAGATCAACGTCCGCTCGACGGTGGTGCAGACCTACGACAACGCCTCGCTGATCATTCCCAACGCGGACTTTGTCAGCACGCAGGTCACCAACTGGAGCTTCAAAGACAAGCGGCTTCGAAGAAGCATCACTGTGGGAGTCGCTTACGGATCCAACGTGACCCTGGTTCGGGACACGCTGCTCGAGATTGCCCGAAACATGCCGAAGGTGTTGAAATACCCCGCTCCAGACGTCCTGTTTACCGACTTTGGCGACAGCGCCCTGATTTTCCGGCTGCGGATCTGGACAGATATCGACAACATGCTGAAGGTGGAGACCGCGATCCGCTTCGAGATCGACCGGCTCTTCAAGGAGCGCGGCATCGAAATCTCCTTTCCCCAGCGCGACATTCACATCCGCAGCTGGGTGCCGGAGGCCAGGGGGCAGGTGGGACAGGCGGCGGCCGCCAAAGACGAAGCGCCGAAGGCCGGGAAGCCGGACGGCAACGAAGGGGCTCAGTAGCCGGTCCCGTCTATTGCTTTTTTCGTTTTTTGCTCTCCTCGAAGCACGCCCTGCGAAAGAGACAGTCGGACTGGTCGCAGAAGTCTTCCACCGTGGCGAAGCAGTCAAAGTGCCCCTGTTTTTTCTGGATTTCCCGAACCAGCCGGACCTTGCTTTGCCCGAAGGACTGGACCCCCAGTTCCTTGGCCATTTGTCGAACCTCGGTCATTTTCATGTTTCACTCCCTGCCGTCATTTTGGATGGGGTGTTCGGAAATGACAAAGCAATCTGCATGCCATACGAGCTGGATCAGTGCCCTTGAAATCGGGGGGTGAATCTGACAAGCGCCGCCGCCGGCCGCTATGCGGCCATATTGATTAAAAATGAAACTTTACTTTGAAGCCTCTGCCTCTGTAGCGAACGGCTTGTCATGAGCCCTGTTGAATGGCCTCCGCGTGCCGTGGCGAAGTTGCGGAGCAACGAAGACAGGCCTGTCGCGGCGTAGCTCGAAGAGCGAAGACGAATGCCGTTCCGAAGGGCACGCCACAGAGGCCGTGCCCTGCACCCCGGCATTGGACGAAGTTTCATGCAAGCGCTCTGCTGGAAAGAAATCTGACAGGTTGGAAAAGACAGAGACATTCCTACAGCTCTTCAGGGGTGAATGCGGTCACCTCGTCGATGGTCTGCGCGCCGGCAAAGAGCATGACCATGCGGTCCACCCCCATGGCGTTGCCGGCCGCCGGCGGCATACAGGAAAGGTCGGAAAGAAAGCGCTCCGGCATCGGGGTGACGGTCTTGCCGGCCTCTTGGCGCCGGGCGAGCTCCTCGACAAACCGCCGGCGCTGTTCTGCCGGATCGATCAACTCTGAAAATCCGTTGCACAGCTCCAGGCCGGCGATATAGAGCTCGAAGCGTTCGGCCATGCGCGGATTGTCTGTCTTGCGGCGGGCCAGGGCGCCGTGGGCCACGGGATAGTCGCACAAAAACACCGGCCGGGAAAGCCCCAGCTGCGGTTCGATCTGCAGGCCCATGACCTCGTCGAAGCAGGACTCGCTCAACGCCTGCTCCAGGGTCCGGTCGGCATGGCGGGCAAAGGCCTCTTTTACCGAAAGGCGCGGCCAGGGAGGGGAAAGGTCGACCCGGTGCCCCGCAAAGCAAAGAGGCTCGCCGGCCCGGCCCAGGCTTCGGGCGATGCCGTCAAACATCGCCTCGGAAAAGCGCATCAGATGTCGATAGTCTTCTCTTTCGGCGTACCATTCCAGGAGCGTGAACTCCGGCAGGTGGCGGGCGCCTCTTTCTCCCTTTCTGAAGCATCGGCAGATCTGAAAGATCTTCGAATAGCCGGCGGCCAGCAGGCGCTTCATGCACCCTTCGGGCGAGGGCTGGAGAAAGGCGCCGTCTGCCGAACACACATCGATGTGGGCCTCGGGAAGGGGAGTTGGTATCCGCACCGGGGTTTCCACCTCGAGGTAGCCGTTCTTCTGGAAGAACGCCCGGATCGACGAAAGGATTCGGGCCCGCAGGAAAAGATTCGACATACGATGATACTGGGGGAAAGAGGGCATGAGGTCTCGAACAGCCACCGAAAAGGGCGAAGTTTCAAGAGTCGAAAAGGCGTTTCGCTGGGTTTCGCGGCCCGCAGAATCGATGAAGAACCCCTATTCGCCGTCCTTTTTTTCGATCAGCGCGCAGACAAAATAGACCGCCGAGCTCATATCGAGCTTTGCCATGTTCAGTACGATGTCGTAGTGCCAGGGTTGGTCATAGTCCGTTTGGTGAAAGAGCCGCATCAGGGCCGTTCGCCGCTTCTCCTGGCGGGATACGATTTTTCGAGCCTCAGGCAGTGTCAGGTCATAGGCGTCGACCATGAAGCGGACCCGAAAATCCTCGGGGGCTATGAGCAGGACATGGTGGACGTCGAGCGCTCCCTTGAGAATGAACTGGGCGCCTCTCCCGACGATGATCGTGTTGTCCTTTTTGGCGATCCTCGGGATGATTTCATGGAGCAGTTTTACGTAGAGACTGCCTTCCATGAAATTGCGGTGTGGATCGAGAATATGATCGAGGAACCGCCGGGGGGAAAGTACACCGGAAGCCGGACGGCCCAGAAAATCCTGCTCTGCTTCAAAGGAGGGGAGATTCTCCGGGGCAACTTTTGCCAATTCGGCAAGCTGCTCGATGATTTCTTCCGTGGCAATGGTGTAGCCGAGTCGTTCGGCCACCTTTTCAGCCAGGGTTTTTCCTCCGGCGCCGAACTGACGCGATATGGTCAATACCGCCATGCCCTCCTCCTTTCGCCTCGGTTAGCAACCCAAAAGAGCATACCCCCAAAACCCCGGCCAGTCAAGCTAAAGCCTTGAAAATGGAGGGGGATTCAAAAGGTTTCCTGAAAGTGGTCAACATTTTGGCTACGGTCAACCCGGAAGAAAAATGATGGGTTTTCCCCCTGATAGCCCGACAACTAGTCACCACTTGCAAGACCCACCTGCAGGCACAATTTTTACTGAGCATCATAACAAAGCTGGCCGCAGTAATTTTCCGACGCGCTATAGCCATTACCGCGACGGAGCGCTGCGGGGTTCTGAATGGAGGGGACATGAAACGGGGAATCATCGCGGGGTCCGAATTTGCCGCCGCCCTGTTTTCCATCTGGCTCGGTCCGGAACCGTTGAGCCGGTCGTTTAAAACCGCGCTGCTGGGAAAGCAGTGAAATCTTTGAGAAGGAATAGGACACTTGAACACGGTTTCCTCAGATAGCAGCGAAGCAAGGGTCTCTTTTGGCAAGAAGATCGCCTACGGCGCGCCGGCGTTCGCCCTGGCCGTGGTCGGCATTCCGGTCTACGTCTATATCCCCAAATTCTACACGGATGTGGTGGGAATTCCCGTCGCGGTGGTCGGCGTGCTGCTCTTCGGCGTGAGGATCTTCGATGCCCTCACAGACCCGTTGATCGGGCTGCTGTCGGACCGGACCCGCACCCGGTTCGGCAGGAGAAGGCCCTACATTGCCGTCGGATCGGTGTTTGTGGCCGCCGCGCTGGTGTTGCTGTTCGTTCCGCCGGAGTCGCTGGGGGCCGATGCGGCAGCGGCATGGTTCGGTGTATTCATCTTCGTGCTGTTTTTCTTCTGGACGGTGGTGGTGGTCCCCTTCGAATCGATGGGCCCTGAAATCAGCCTCGACTACAACGAGCGGACAGCGTTGTTCGGCGTGAGAGACGGCTTGCTCATTGCCGGGACCCTGGCTGCTGCCAGCTCTCCGGCCCTGGTGCAGGCGGTGTTCGGGCTTTCCGACGACCCGGCAGGAGAGCGGGCAAAATTTTTCTGGATTTCGGTGCTGTATGCACCGCTGCTGATCGGGGCCTGCCTGTGGTGCGTATTGCAGATCCGGGAGCGGTTTTACACCCCAAGTTTCCGAGGGGTGTTTTCCGGTTTCAGGGACGTTTGGCAGAACCGGCCCTTTGTCATCCTGCTGGCGGCCTACACGATCGCCGCTGTGGGAAGCAATCTGCCGGCGACCCTGATTCTGTACTACGTGGAATATGTGCTGCAATCCGATGCGGCCGACTTTTTTCTTCTTTTGTATTTCGTGACCGGGATTGTGTTTTTGCCTGCCTGGGTTTGGCTTTCCGCCCGGATCGGAAAAAAGAAAGCCTGGATCGGGTCGATGGCAATCAACACCGGCGCCTTTACCGGGGTCTTTTTCCTCGGCCCGGGCGATGCCATGCCTTACGGGGTTCTGGTGTTTCTTTCCGGCATCGGGTTCGGGGCGACCCTGGCCCTGCCGTCCGCCATCCAGGCGGACGTGATCGACTACGATGAGCTGCGCACGGGCCATCGACAGGAGGGGCGCTACATCGGGCTTTGGTCCATCGCCAAAAAAGCCGCCGCCGCGGTCGGCGTCGGGGCCGGTCTTTTGTTCCTCGGCGTCGCCGGCTACACCCCCAACGCGGTCCAGAACGATTCGGTGGTGTTCACTCTCCGGGTGCTTTATGCCCTGGTACCGTCGGTGTGCAATCTGATCGGGCTGGTCGTGGCCCTGGGATACCCGATCAGCGCCACGGTTCACGAAGAAATCCGGCAAGGGATTCGCAGCCGAAAAGAGGGAAACACGGCCTGCGATCCCCTCTATCCGAAGCGCTGTTTTGTGGGGCCTGCGGCCATGTAATGTGATCTTAAAATTTTGGTATTCAGGACCAAGCCAGAGGCATCCGGCGCTGCCATAAGGGAATGAAAAGGAACAAATACGAAGCACGAAACCCGAAATTCGAATGATCCAAACAACAACAGGCATTCAAATGGTTTTGAGCTTCTTGCCCTGGGATCTTGTTTTGGTCATTTGAAAATTCGGATTTCGAATTTGTTTCGGATTTCGATATTCGGATTTCGGATTTGTTTCGGCGAAGCCATCCGATCATGGCCTCATGGATTATCTCAAAGCCGGGTCCCTTGGGCCCGAACTTTCACCTGGAGTGAAGCGATATGGGAAACGAACTGGTCATTTTCTTCTGGAACCTGGTCGCCGTCGGCGGCCTGATGACCCTGGGCTGGGCGATCAGCCTCGCACTTCGAAACGTGACGGTGGTCGACAGCCTCTGGGGCCTCGGGTTTATCCTGATCGCCTGGAACAGCTTCATCCTGGCCGAC
Organism: uncultured Desulfobacterales bacterium; assembly: GCA_965602445.1. GTDB lineage: Bacteria > Desulfobacterota > Desulfobacteria > Desulfobacterales > CAFBRK01 > JAIPEL01. The sequence goes on from CBFCZJ010000069.1 coordinate 13,222, forward strand.
GCCGGCCCCGGACGCAGTCTTCTTCTTTGTCTTCTTACGACCGTATGGGGACTTCGGCTTTCAGCGTATTTAACCCGGCGAAATTGGGGAAAGGGGGAAGACCCCCGGTACGGGAGCTGGCGGAAGACCGCAGGGGAACGGTTCTGGATCGTCAGCCTGGGAAAGGTCTTCTGGCTGCAGGCCCTGTTTCTGTGGGTCATCGCCTGGGCGCTGCAGCACGGCATCGTGCAATCGGCGCCGTATGCCCTGACGTGGCTGGATCTGCTGGGAACGGGGATCTGGGCGGCGGGCATGATCATCGAGGCCGTGGCCGACGCCCAGCTGGCCGCCTTCAAGCGCCGTCCGGGAAACCGGGGCAGGGTGATGGACAAGGGCCTCTGGGCCTGGAGCCGGCACCCGAACTACTTCGGCGAGGCGCTGGTCTGGTGGGGCGTGTTCATTATCGTTCTGTCGACACCCGTGAGCTTCTGGACGGTCGTCAGCCCGATTCTGATCACCCTGGTCTTGACCAAGATGACCGGCGTGCCGTTGACCGAAAAGACCATCGCTGAAAAACGGCCGGAATACCGCAGATACATCGAAACGGT
>CBFCZJ010000070.1:0-13666 GCA_965602445.1 uncultured Desulfobacterales bacterium
CCTGCATCTCCCGCAGCCGCTCCAGGTTGGCCGTCAGCTTCTGTTGCCGCTCGTTGAGAGACTCCTGTCTTTCCCGGCTTTTTTCCACCACGGCCGGCGGCGCCTTTTCCAGGAAATCTTCGTTGTTGAGCTTTTTGGAAACCGATTTGAGTTCTGCGGCCAGTTTGCCGAGCTCCTTTTCGAGCCGCTGACGTTCTTTGTCAAAATCGATGACCCCTTCCAGAGAGACGTAGATGGCGCAGCTGTCGACGACGGCGGTGGCCGCCGCCTTCGGCTTTTCTCCAGGCGGGGCCACGGTAAAATTCTTAAGGCGCGCCATGTCGGCAATGATGTCCCGGTGAGCTTCGATGGTCTGCCTTGCCGGGGCATCCGGAATTTGAACCTCGGCGGTCAACTGAAGCGAGGGCGGCAGGTTCATCTCCCCGCGGATGTTTCGAATCCCGGTAATGACCGCCGTGAGCAGGGCCATCTGGGATTCGGCTTCCTCGTCTGGAACCACGCCGGAGACGGTGTCTACCGCCTCCGGGAAGGTCGCTGTCATGATGGAGCCTTCGGTGCCGGGAAGCTTGTGCCAGATTTCCTCGGTGACGAACGGCATGAACGGATGGAGCATCAGGAGAATGTTTTTAAGCACCGTCCACAGCACTGCCCGGGTTGCGCCGGCATCCCTGTCGGATGACTTGCCGTAAAGCGCCGGCTTGATCACTTCCAGGTACCAGTCGCAGAACTCATGCCAGATAAACTGGTACAGCTCGCTGGCCGCATCGTTGAAGCGATATCCCTCCAGCGCCTCGGACACCTCCCGGATCACGCGGCTGAGACGCGATAAAATCCAGCGGTCTTCGGTGGCGATGCGGTTTCGGTCCACCCCGTCGGCGCCCTGTTCCAGGTGCATCAGTGAAAAGCGGGCGGCGTTCCACAGCTTGTTGACAAAATGCCGGTATCCCTCGACCCGCTTTTCGGACATTTTCACGTCCCGCCCCTGGGCGGCGAACGCGGCCAGAGTATAGCGGAAGGCGTCCGTGCCGTATTGTTCGATGACGCTCAGCGGATCGATGACGTTTCCCTTTGATTTGCTCATCTTCTTGCCGTCCTCGTCCCGGACCAGGGCGTGGACGTAGACGTCGCGGAAGGGGACATCCTTCATGAAATGGATTCCCATCATCATCATGCGCGCCACCCAGAAAAACAGAATGTCAAAACCTGTCACCAGGACCGACGTAGGGTAGAAACTGTCGAGCAGCTTGGTCCGCTCCGGCCAGCCCATGGTGGAAAAGGGCCAAAGGGCAGAAGAAAACCAGGTGTCGAGCACGTCGGTCTCCTGGACAAGGTCTTCGCTCCCGCAGGCGGGGCATCGCTCCGGGGCTTCCATCTCCACGACGATTTCACCGCAGGCGCTGCAGGTCCAGGCAGGGATCTGGTGTCCCCACCAGATCTGGCGGGAGATGCACCAGTCCCGGATATTGTACATCCAGTCGTAGTAAGTCTTGGACCACATCTCCGGAATGATCCGGGTTCTGCCCTCTTCTACGGCGGCGATGGCCTCGTCTGCCAGGGGTTTGGCGCTGACGAACCATTGGCGAGACAAATTCGGCTCGACCACGGTCTTGCAGCGGTAGCAGTGGCCCACATTGTGCGTGAGGACTTCGGTCTTCTTGAGGAGCCTCTCTTTTTGGAGTTCTTCGACCACCGCTTTGCGGCACTCGAATCGGTCAAGGCCGGCGAATCGACCGGCCGCCTCGGACATCCGGCCGTCGTCGCCGATGACTTTGGGGCTGTCCAGCCCGTGGCGCCGGCCGATATCGAAATCGTTCGGATCGTGGGCGGGAGTCACCTTCAGCGCGCCGGTGCCGAAGGTGACATCCACATAATCATCCCGGATGATCGGGATTTTTCGGTTCATGAGCGGAAGGATGACATGGCTGTGTTCGATGCTGCGGTAGCGATCATCTTCCGGGTTGACGGCCACGGCCGTATCGCCGAGCATGGTTTCCGGCCGGGTGGTGGCTACGATCAACCCTCCATTGCCTTCGGCAAACGGATACAGCACGTGATACAGGCGACCGTCGTGCTCTTCGTGCTCCACTTCCAGGTCCGCCAGCGCGGTGTGACAGCGCGGGCACCAGTTGATGATGTAGTCGCCCTGGTAGATCAACCCCTCCTGGTACAGGGTCACGAACACTTTCCTGACGGCCTTGGAAAGCCCCTCATCCATGGTAAAGCGCTCTCTATCCCAGTCGCACATGGCTCCGAGCCGTTTGAGCTGGTTGATGATGGCGCTTCCATACTGCCTTCTCCACTGCCAGACTTTCTCGATGAACTTTTCCCGGCCGAGCCGGTGGCGGTCCATGCCTTCTGCGGCGAGCTGCTTTTCAACGACATTCTGGGTGGCGATCCCGGCATGGTCGGTTCCGGGCATCCACAGCACGTTGTCCCCCTTCAGCTTCCGGTAACGACAGAGAATATCCTGCAGGGTAATGTTCAGCGCATGGCCCATGTGCAGCACGCCGGTGACGTTCGGCGGGGGGATGACAATGGAATAGGCCGGAGCATGGCTGTTTTCCCGGGCGGCAAAAAGACCGGCCTCTTCCCAGAAAGAATACCAGCGGTCCTCCACATCTGTCGGTTCGTATCCCTTGGCTAATGGTTCGGAACTCATATCCAGTCACTCCTTGGGTTCTGATCCGGGCGGCTGCATGAATGAATGAGCGCTTCAAAGGCCCGTAAACGTCAAATCGGGGATTATGGGATAATCCCCGATGGGGCAGTCATATTCAATGGCGGGGAGAAGAGATTTATCCTTGATCTTCCAGGAGGGCCGCTTTGAGGGCCTCGATCTCTTTTGAAACCGCTCTTTCGATGGCCTCGCCGATCATCGCCTCGATTTTCTCGGAAAACAGCCGTTCCAGCACCCGCTCTACAGCGGCTTCCACCTGATCGGGGGTCGCTTCGACCGGCGCATGAGGTGCACCGGAAGGAGGCTCCTCGGCCGTATCGTGGTCAAACTCCAAGCCGATGGCATCGGCAAAATCATCATCCTCGGGCTCCGCCGACACCCCATCGTCCAGGGCATCGTCCAGCCCGTATGTTTCGGCCGCATCTTCATAGGAAGTCTCTGAAGGGGCGCCGGAAAATTCGATGATGTTCTCTTCGGCCGGTGACGGCTCTTCAACCGGAGAAATGGCTTCTTCTTCCATTACCTCCTGGACAGGCTCGGAAATATTCTCCGGCGTTTCGAACGCCTCCTTTTCGGCTTCTTCAGCGGACATCCCAGGCACTTCTTCAACCAGGTCGATAATTTCTTCGCCGGATTCCGGAGATGAGACCGCATCGGTCAATTCAATGATCTCTTCTGGCTCTTGTTCCGTGGTGTCGACCTCTTCGACCAGATCGATGATCTGCTCATCGTCCTGGGGTGAAGACACCACGTCGGTCAGCTCGATGATGCCGTCGTCTTGGATCGGATTCTTCTGCGTGTCCGAATTCTCCTTCGCGTTCATGGAAGCCGCCTCCAAAGGTGCACTCGATAGGAAAAACCCCTTAAAAAAATTTTAAAAAAGTTATCACGTCCCTTGCATGGTGTCAACAATTGCAGCCTCTTTCAAGCGTCTGCAGGCCAGGACCGGCTTGCATTCGCGCCCGGTTCGGTCTAAACGAAGGACAGCATTCAGGACGTAGAACCCATAACCCTGAAAAAATCGGTGCCTGATTTCATGAAACTCCACCGTTTCCCCGTCGGCCAAGAGGCGAAAGTCGGCGCCGACACGATACTGATCGGCCCCGATGCCCGCCACATCCGAAACGTGCTCAGGCTCAAGCCCGGCGACAGCCTCATCTTGTTCAACAACAACGGAGACGAATTCAAGGCCCGGATCGTGGGCTTCGAAGGCGAAGCGGTGACTGCTTTAATTCTGGCCTCGAGCCGTCCCGCTCGGGAGTCTCCGGTAAGCATCGTCCTGGCCCAGGCCATGCTCAAAGAAAAGAAGATGGACCGGGTCGTAAGACAACTTTGCGAAATCGGCGTCTCCGTCTGGATCCCTTTTTTCGGCGCCAGGAGTGTGGCACGACCCGCAGAAAAAAAACTCGCCGCCCGGGCGGAGCGCTGGCGGAAAATCGCCGTGGAAGCGGCAAAGCAGAGCCGCAGGCTTCAGGCGCTGCGGATTCGGCCGGCAGGTGATTTGGAAGCAGTCCTGGCCGCGGCCGAGGGATTCGACCTGAAAATCGCCTTCTGGGAAGGGGCGCCGGTCTCCGGCGGCTGGCCGAATCCGGGCAACTCACCCGGTTCGATATTTTTGCTGGTGGGTCCGGAAGGAGGGTTTGCCGAGGAGGAAGTCGCTCGCGCCCGGGATCGGGGATTTGTCGCGGCGTCTTTGGGGCCGCGCATCCTGCGGGCCGAAACCGCAGCGGTCGTCGCCTGCGCGCTGGCCCAGCACCGCTACGGCGATTTGGGCAGCGCTTCATCCAAAGGCAGGTCCTAACCCGACGGCAAGTCCGGGCGTAATTTTCTTTTTCATTGACACTTTATTGTTTTATCTTTTATTTTCAGATAATTTCCTCCTCCATGTAACTTGCAGCGGCCGTCGGCACCGACCTTGAGGCGGTAGGAGCCCTGGAGGCTCACGCTGAAGCCGGGGTAAGGCATGAAGGTACAGGACCTGACTGCATTTTTGGAATCCACCGGAAAAGACCCCTTCCGGCTGGTTTTTGAAGACGAGTTGACCGGTATCTACAACCGGCGATTCCTCCTGCGGTATCTTGATTCAAGAATTCCCTGGGATAGCCTGGAAAAACGCACTGTATCGCTCGTGATGATGGACGTGGATTATTTCAAGTCCGTCAACGACACCTACGGCCACATGGTGGGCGACCGTGCGCTGATCTGGTTCGCAGAGCATCTGAAAGCGGCTTCAAAAAAAGACGGGCTGCCGATTCGATACGCCGGAGACGAGTTCATTCTCCTGCTGGAAACCAGCGACAAGCCGCTTGCCGTTTCCTCGGCCAAAAAACTTCTCGACCGGCTCCATGCGGATCCTTTTCCGATTCCAGAGGCCGAGACCGCCATCGACCTCACCGCCAGCCTGGGAGTGGCCACCGTCCCCGCTGACGCCGGCGATTGGAAAGGGTTCATCCAAAAAGCCGACCTGGCCCTGTATCTGGCGAAAAAGCGCGGCCGGGACCAGGTCGTCGATGCTGCCGAAGTCGGCGCAGAGGAAGCTCCCGAAAAAGTCGCCTTCAACCAGCTCGGCGCCGTCAAAATGGTCGGCCGACGAGACCAGTCGAACACCGTCAACGCGGCGCTGAAACAATTTCAACAAGGAAGCAACGGTTTCGTTCTCGTCAAAGGCGCTGCAGGAATGGGAAAGACGGCCTTTCTCGAGGCCGTCAGAAAAAGCCTTCTCCGCAGCAAGATTCTCCACGCCTCTGCCCGGGGCGTTCCCCAGGAAGTCTATCGCCCCTACTACGTGGTGGAGCAACTCCTTGTCGATCTCTTGAATCAACTTCCGGACAAGGGGATGTCGCTGCTCGACGGGCTGGGGCAGCCCGCTCTCGGTCTTCTATCTCTGGTCATGCCGGGCCTCGTCGGAGACGCCACCGGCCCGGAGCCCCTGGACGAAGCCCAACGGCGAAAGGGAATTTTTGAAACCCTGGCCCGGATTTTTTCCGCAATTGCAAAAAAACGGCCCCTGTTTTGGTTCATCGACGACATTTTCTTCGGGGACGAAGCCACCCTCTTGTTGATCCGGCGATTGAACCTGCAAAGCAAGTTGAAGCTTTTCGTGATCGCAACCACCTCCGAAGACGCAGAAATGGCCGAGGAAGAAGGCTCCCGTCCACTGGATCGCTTCGTTGCCCGATACGGCGAAGAGCTGGATCTGGTTTGGATCCCGCTGACGCCGTTGAAACAAGGAGACATCTATCAGCAGATTCGGGGCCTTTTTCCCGGCATCGCTCTGCAGAAAGAGTTTTGCGACGAGCTGGCCCGGATCAGCCGTGGCAATCCGCTTTTTTTATCTGAGATCCTCAAAAAAATGGTGCTGGACCGTCAAATCACCCTCGTCGGGCACAACTGGACGCTTCGTCCCCTGCAGAACGGCTATCTGCCGCATTCCTTGGAGGAAATGGTCTCCGAAAAAATCGCCGGCCTCGATGAAAGCAGCCGCCTGCTCCTGGACCGGATTTCGGCGATGGGGGAGTATGTGCCGGTAAGCACCCTGGTTGGGAGCTCCTCGCTGATGGAGGCAAAGGTTCTGGAGTTCATCGATCAGGCGGCGGCCCACGGGCTGCTCGCTTCTGATTTTGCGCTCAACGAGGAAAATGTCCGCTTTTTCAGCAAACAGATCATGGACATTACCTACAACGCCATCGAGCCGGAACGAAGAAAGCAGCTGCACGGCCAGATCGGCACTTACCAAGAAGAACTTTTCAAGCAGCACCGTGTTCCGGCCGCCACCCTGGCCTACCATTTCAAGCGGTCCGACGACGACGGAAAGGCGAAACGCTACGAGCGGATCCAGTCCGAAGCCAGCCTTCTCGCTTTCGACGCCGGTGAAGCCGCGGGATACAGCGGCAGGATGCCATCACCGGAGCCTCCTGCGGAAACCCCCTTATCCTCGGCCGGACTGGTCCAGGTGCCGCAGCTGGTCCGCTGCTTCACGGTGGCGCTGAGAAACATCAAGCTTTATCCACCGGGCAGCAAATCGGTTGTTCGGGTCAACCAGGACCTGAAGGACACCCTCGACCACATTCTCAAGGACAATGGATGTCTGAGTATTTCACAGGTAAACCGGACGCTGCTGGTCAACGGCCAGCGGATGGACACCTCCGATTTCAAGATGGTGGCCGACTCGCTGATCCAGATCCTGGACCGGTTCGAACTCAAGTCCATCGCCTTTCACCAGGGACTGACGGAACAAGAGATAGAGGCCCTCACAGAGGAAATGGGCCGCAGCGAGCAAAAGCTCTTCGATGAAACCCACTGGGAGACATTTTCACAAACGCACGGTCTGAATCACATCGATTTAAAACAGATGCGCTACAGAATGCAGCCGACTGCGGGAAGCGGCCCGGCCGCGTACGCGAAAGGCGGCGGAAAAGCGGCCCCGCGGCTGGAAGCCGAGACCCTCGAACAGATTCCGGACGTCGTTCGGGCCGTATTGGGCGCCGCCCGGACGATCAAACTTTACCCCATCACCAGCAACGCCTCGAAAAACGCCGTCCACACCCTGTCCGAATCCCTGCGACGGCTGCTGTCGCGCTACTCTCTCCTGAGCCTGTCCCATGTGGGATCGTCGCTGCTGATCAACGGAGAAAAAATCGATATCTCCGGGTTCAAGGCTCTGGCCGACGGGTTTATCAAATACCTCAGCGTCATCGGACTAAAGAGCCTGACGTTTCTGGACAGCTACACCGATGATGAACTCAATGCCCTGATCGTTGCCTTTGGCGAAGTCCCTGCGGCGGGGGCCGACGGGAAATTCTGGAAGAGAGTTGCCGAACAGCAGCAGATGACCGGCATCCTCTTTGACCAGCACGCCTTTGAGGTGCGGGTCAAGCAGTCCGCAGCCGCCGGTGTTCGTCCGGAGGCGGCCAAGCCGGCCCCGGGCGCCGGGGCAGCGGCGCCACCGGAACCTGAACCGAAGCGTCAAACACCGGAAACGGCTGCCCCGGAAATGCCGATGGAGACGCTGCTTGACTACTTTGAAACCATGGCTCCCGACCTTTTTCTGAAGGGAGATCTGGACAGACTCCAATGGCTTCTGTCAAAAATTTTTGAACAATTTCCAGGATGCCCCACTGAGATGCGGCAGCGGACTCTTCAAACCCTGGCCAGCACCCTCCAAGAGCTGCCCCCGGCCGATCAGCATGATTTGGCCCGGATAGCGGCAGCTCCGCTGGCCAGCGTGTTCATGAAGGAAACCGATTCGAAAATCATCTCCGAAAGTGCAGCGCTCATGCACCGGTTGACTGCCGTGCTGATCCAGTTTGCTCAGTATGCGCCGGCGGCGCATGTGCTGACGGCGCTTCGCAAACGCCGCAAGGCCCTTCTAGCCTCCGGCAGCGCCGTCGCTCAGGTCCTGGCCAAAAGCTTTGACGGTCTGATGAACCCGTCGACCCAGAAGCTGGTGGTCGAGGATTTCCTTTCCGGAAACGGAGAAAAGCAGCGCAACGCCGTGCGGCTGCTGGCCGGCTTCGGCGAGAGCGCCCTGCCGATGCTTGTAGACATCGTCAAAACGGTGGACGACTATCGAAGCCGCCATGTTGCCGCGTCGCTCCTGGCAAACCTCCAATCGGCGGCGGACGACCGTATCAGGAGCACCCTGGCCCTGGTAGACTCGCCCGAAGAAAAGATCCGGCTTCTGGAGGTGCTTGACCTGATCAAGGCCGATGTCCGGGAAGAAGTGCTCCGTCTTTTGAGCGATCCGGACGACGGGGTGCGCCGGGCAGCCCTGCAACTGCTGCAACGAATCAAGGATCCGTCATGGGCAAAGGTGCTCCTGGAGCTGGCCGGGGGACCCAAGGACGATGTGGCGGTCGATGCCATCACCTGCCTCGGCAGGATCAAAACGCCGGGGGCCGGCCGTGACCTGCTGACCGTGCTCAATGCCGCCAAGGGGGAAAAGCGGCTCATGGCCTGCTGCCTGGCGCTGGGCCAAATCGGTGACCCGGACTGCCTGACGCCGTTGGCTGACATCGTCCGCCACAAGGGCTCTTTCTTCCGACGAAGACGTTACAGTGCCGACGTCAAGGCCGCCGCCGCCTATGCCATCGGTCAGATCCGTCACCCGCAATCCGACGAGATCATGGCCGAATTCATGAACCATCCCGAACCGCGAATCAACCAAATCGCAGCCATCGCCAGCCAGGGGGCGGTTCCTCCCCCCAGCTGACCGATGAACTGCTATAGCGATCCGCACCTTTGTTTTTCCGCATCCACCATCCGGCCATCGGTCCGATGCACGGCGCATGTCAGAGGGCACGAATCCGGGCAGACTCGCTTCACCGGGATCGACATCTCTTCCAAAACAATTCAGGGGGTTCGCCTCTGAGGCGAGCCCCCTGAATTGTTTTGGTGCCGAGGGACAGAATCGAACTGCCGACACGGGGATTTTCAGTCCCCTGCTCTACCGACTGAGCTACCTCGGCGCGCAAACACTGCGTCGTGAAAGGTTGTGGATAATAAAGGGCGTCTGTCTTGTCAAGGAGATTTTGGCCCTTGCGGCCGATGACCGGCGTTTACGCAAAGAACCGGCCGACCCGATCTGATCGACAGACGGGCCGGCCGGTTCAGGGGACAAGATCGCGGACGCAAACGGATCAGCTCAGCGAATACCCGCCCTGGGTAAAACCCGTAAGAGGCTCTTTTTCGATGGGCTCCTTTTTTTCCTCCCAGTAAGAGACCCACCGAAGGGCTTCGGTCGGGCCGTAGGCCGAAAGGCAGGTCTCGAGCATCCGGGCGGCCTCCGGCTTCAGATTCTCGAAAAGCCAGTCCAAGGCTTCGCTGCGGCGCCTGCTTTTCAGTACCGCCGCGGCTTCCTTGTAAATCGGTCTGTCCGGGGTCTTGGTTCGGCGCAGAAACGCAATGGCGCGCCTGGGCCTCGGCGGTCGCAAGGCAGAAGCCTCGCACCGCCTCGTCAATCTTCGAATCATAGAAGTCTCTCTTGCAGTCTCATAAAAGGTCCACCGGCCCTGCGCCGGTATTCGGTGCGCTCTTTTGCCCCAGCCGGCCTCCCGTGTCAATATAAATTTGCTGCAGGAATTTATGAAGCGCGTCTTACCGGCTCGATTCCTCAATTTTGATGGTTTTGTAACCAGCCCGAATTTCTATTTGTTTGTCTTTGCCTCTTTTTTTTTTTAAGAATACGGGTCATGCTGGCCTCCTCACCATACCGCCTTACCCTTTTTCTGTGCCTGACCGAAATTCTGGCTCTGTCCGCCATCGCCACTTTTCCGGCGCTGCTGCCGAATTTCAGGGACCTTTGGAAGCTGAGTAACACCGAAGCCGGTTGGATCAACGCGGTCTATTTCGGCGGCTACATGATTTCCGCGCCGGTGCTGACCGGAATCACGGACCGTTTCGACGCCAGGAAAATCATGGTCTTCGGCTCATCTTCCGGCGCCGTTGCGGCGCTGCTTTTCTCAACGATCGCCGAAGGTTTCTGGTCGGCGCTGGTGCTCAGGTTCGTCGCGGGGATCAGCTTGGCAGGGGTCTACATGCCCGGCCTCAAGGTGGTCAGCGACCATACCGAAGGAAGGCTTCAATCCCGGTTTGTGTCGTTTTACACCGCTTCTTTTTCCATCGGCACCAGCCTGTCGTATCTGATGGCCGGAGAAATTTACCGGATGTGGGGATGGCGCTGGGCCTTTGCCTTTTCCGGAGGGACCGCCGCCGCGGCCGCCGCCTTGATTTGGGCCTTTGCACCGCCGGCACGCATCCGGGCCGGCGGCAAGTGCGCCTCGATCGTCAGTGATTTCAGGGTGGTGTTTCAAAGCCGGAAGGCCCGCTCCTACATCCTGGGCTATACCGCCCACATGTGGGAGCTGTTCAGCATGCGCTCATGGATCGTTGCATTTCTGGCCTTCAGCTTCAGCCTGCAGCCGGCAGAAGCAACCCTCTGGACCCCCACCCGGGTCGCCTTTTTCATCAGTCTCCTCGGCCTTCCGGCTTCCATCTTCGGCAACGAACTGGCGAGAAACTTCGGCCGTCGGCGACTGGTGGCGGCGGTGATGGTCGCATCGGCCGCGGTGGGCTGCACCCTGGGGCTTTCACCGGGCTTTTCCTACGCGTGGGTCGCCGCCCTGGCGATGGTCTACGGTGTCACGATCGTGGGAGACTCGGCCGCCCTGACCGCCGGCGCTGTCGGGGCGGCGCCGGATGGCTACCGGGGGGCGACGCTGGCGGTACATTCTACTCTTGGCTTTTCGGCGGCCTTTGTCGGTCCGTTGGCGGTAGGGTTTGTGCTGGATCTGTTCGGGGGCGGGAAAATCGGCTGGGCCGCAGCCTTTGCCTGCATGGCTGTAGGGGGCCTGTCAGGAACCGCCGCGCTGGTCGGAGCCGAAAAAAAGACGGGGCGACAGGCGGCAGGGGCCGATTGAGAGCGTGGCGCTCGCCCCCCCCCAAGACCTCCGCTTTCGAGACTCCGGAGCCCGGCCCCGGGAATACGGCATCCGGAATCCGGGTTCGTCTATTGGGGATTGTAAAAAAACTTATAGAACCAAGCCCCGCAGACAAGGCGCGCAGCTTCCTCGATGGACATGCTGCCGGTGTTGATGGTCAGGTCGTAGTAGACCGGATCGGAGATATCCTTTTGAAAGGATTTTTTCACAAAAGCGGCCCGTTTTTTCTGTCGATTGGCAATTCGCTTTTCCGCATCTTCAGGCAGGATTTCAAACTGCTGACTGACCCGCTGGATCCGAAGTTCCCTTGGCGCAACGATCATCACGCTGAGACGGTCTTCTGCCGGCAGGATGAAGTTGGCGCCGCGGCCGACCACGACCGCGCTGCCGCGCCTGGAGATCGCTCCGATCACTTTTTCCAAGTATTCCAAATAGAGTCCCGGATATAGATACCGGTCGCTGAGCATCTGGGAGACGACATCCTCCATTCCCGAAAGCCGCTCCTTTTCCAGGCGCTGGAGCACTTTCTGGTCCACCTTGGCGGTGATCGACATCACCTCGAGCAGCTTTCGATGAAAAAAATCGAAGCCGAGGCTGTCCGCAACCGTTTGGGCCACCACGCTTCCGCCGCTTCCGGGCTCCATACATACGGTAATCATCGGATAATGGCGGCTGTTTTTTTCGACCGCCTCCTTAAAAGCCTTCCATTTTTCGAGATGCGCATCGGCAAAGGCGGCGGGCATCGTCTGCGCTTTCTGTTTGGACATGATCCGAATCTCCCTGCAGGGTGATCACATTTGGGCGTCGGTTGAAAAAATGATGCTAATACCAGACCTGATCATTTTTGCAAGCACTTTGATCGGCTTGAATCAAATTCAGTCCTATGGTTGAATAAGCATTCCCCCAAGGGAAAGTCTCTGCCGGGGGCGGGGAAAACAGCCTTCGGCGACCGCCCCGCGGCCCTTTCGGCCGCACTGGGGACTTTTTTCACTTCAGATCGGAGCCGACATGACACAGCCCATTCGACAGTGGAGAAAACTGACGCAGGAAAAGTGGCTCAACCTTCATGAAGTCACTTACCTGGACCCGGACGGCCGGGAAAAACAATGGCAGCTCGCCTCGCGACGGCCGAAGCCCAAATGTGTCAGCGGCGACTTCGCCCTCCCCGACGCCGTTGTCATCGTCCCGTTTCATGCGCAAAACAAGCAGATGGTCATCACTCGAGAGTACCGGGTCGCCCTGGCCGATTTCGAATACGGATTTCCCGCCGGCCTGGTCGACCCCGGCGAAACCTTGAAAGAAGCGGCCTTCAGGGAACTGGCAGAGGAAACCGGCCTCGAGGTCACACGCCTGGTGCATTGCGGCCCTGCGGTCTATTCCTCGGCAGGCATGACGGACGAATCGGTATCGATGATCTATGTCGAATGCGACGGAGCGCCCTCCGCAGAGAAAAACCAGGGGAGCGAAAGAATCGAAGTGGTGTTTGCCGGACCAAGCAAAGCAAGAAGGCTTTGCGAAGATCCGGCGCTAAAATTCGATGCAAAGGCATGGCTGGTGCTCACCGTCTTCGGCCGCACCGGCGATCCCTGGTCATTTTTCCCCGCTGCTTGAAAGAGGCGCCATCATGGCGTAAATTCGAAGGGAGAAAGGTTCCTTTAAAATTTGAACGTACCGGCTGCTATCTCAAAAATAATCTTGTTTGCCCTGTGGTGCGGGAGTCAGGGGGAAAAAGAGATGAAAACACTGCCTGCCGTCATTGTGGTGGCCCTCGTCATGGCCCTGTCTCCGGTTTTTGCATATGCCATGAGATGCGGCGGGGACTTGGTGCAGGAGGGCGACTACAAATTCGAAGTGATGGACAAATGCGGCGAGCCGGACCTGAAAGAACTCGTCGGCTATGTGATAAACCGGCGGGGGGACCGGGAGATGCAGATCGAGCAGTGGGTCTATGGCCCCATGCGGGGGTTGTACTACATTCTCCATTTTGAAGGGGCAACCCTCAAGCGGATCGAGACCCGCCTCAAACGGTAGCGGCGACCAGAGCGGGAGGGAAGCAAACGATGCCGATCTACGAATTTTACTGCCGGGACTGCAACACGATTTTCAATTTCTTCTCCAAGACGGTAAACACGGCCAAGAAACCGAAATGCCCAAAATGCCGAACCCGAATCCTGAAGCGGCAGGTTTCCATGTTCGCCTTCACAGGAAAGGCCAAACAAGAAGACGACCGTGCAGACTTGCCCTTCGATGAAGAAAAAATGGGCCGGGCCATGGAAGCCTTGGCCCGGGAAGCAGAAGGAATCGACGAAAACAATCCGCGCCAGGCAGCGGACATGATGCGAAAACTGACCGAGATGACCGGCGTCGAACTCGGCCCTCAGATGCAGGAAGCGCTTCGGCGCATGGAAGCCGGGGAAGACCCCGAACAGGTCGAGGCCGAAATGGGAGATCTCCTTGAGCAAGAAGAGCCCTTCTTGCTTCCGGGACAAAAGGGCCGGCGCACCGGGATGGTCCGAAATCTTCCGCCTCAACGGGACGACACTCTCTACGA
>CBFCZJ010000071.1:0-13433 GCA_965602445.1 uncultured Desulfobacterales bacterium
GATCCTTTCCGCCCCGGTTCCGGAGCCCGGAACCGGCGTCGGTGCGAAATGATGCAACCCATATCACAATGCCCTGAAAGGGACAATCTCTGACCTAGCGTCGCATCCTGTGCCGGAGGGGGGTCTTGCCAGCAGGGAAGATGCCCGGTATGACAAGGTATAGGGATTGTCATATTTCCATCTTCTGAAAAACGCTCTAACAATAAGGCCGGCCGATCAGCCGATCCAACCGCGACCCCGTCAACGGAGTCATTGCCATGAGTCAATTGCGCTATTGCCCGCGCTGCGGCGCAAAGCTGGAAATGCAGAACCACCGGCTGTTCTGCCCCCGGTGCCAAAAGCCACACTACCGCAACCCCACCGTGGGGGTGGCCGTGGTGCTTCTCGAAGAGAACCGGCTGCTGCTGGCGCGCCGAGCCGGGTCCTATGCGGGAAGCTGGTGCATTCCCTGTGGCCACGTGGAGTGGGGCGAGGATGTGCGCAAGGCCGCGAAAAGGGAGATCAAAGAAGAAACCGGGCTTGTCGTGACCCCCGGGCCGGTGTTTGCCGTACACTCCAACTTTCACGACCCGGAGATGCTGACCGCCGGCATCTGGTTCTGGGCAACCTCCTTCCGGGGCACACCGGCAGCCGGCAGCGACGCCGACCGGGTGCGGTTTTTTCCCATAGACGGGCTGCCGGAGAACCTGGCCTTTCCCACGGACCGGCTCGTGATCGACAAGCTTCGGCGCTGCCTGGCTTCGGGGGAGCTCGACACCTGGCTGGAGCTGTGTGTGTCACGCCTGGAATAGAAATTAGGAAAGAGAAAGGAGGCGCAGGGACTGATTTTCGGGCCTATGGAGTCTTTATCGAGGGGTGGATTATTTTCCCCTATGCTCTATGCGCCATGCTCTATGCCCTGTGCCCCATGCCCGGTGCGGACTGAGATGACTACGATTCGCCAAGAGATGATCCGGCTGCTGGAGGAAGACCCCCGCGACGCCCGCGAGCTTTCCCAGCTGTTGGGGATCAAAGAAAAGGATGTCTACGAGCATCTGGCCCATATCGGCCGATCGGTGAGGGCACAGAAAAAGAACCTGAAGGTCCTTTCCTTTTCCTGCCTGGCCTGCGGTTTTGTTTTCGAGAATCGCCGGCGCTTCACCCGGCCGGGAAGATGCCCCCGGTGCAAGGGCTCGCGGTTGGAATATCCACTGTACAAAATAGAATGATCTGAAGAACAGCCCGGGGGTTTCCGTTCCGGTTAAATACGGGATTGACCGTATTGTCTCTTTCCGCGGGGATGGCTATCGTCCGCTCGCTCAACGATGAACGGAAAGGAGACCCTTTCATGGCAGAGCCTTCGAATCAGGAAATTGAGAGGATCGAGGATCAGGTTCGCCAGTGGAGCGGCCGCATCGCAGGGCTCAAGAACTAGGCAGGCCAGGCCCGGGCGGCCAGGAGCCGCCACCGAATAAAGGAGATCACCATGGAGAACACTCACCTCAAAGAACCGGATTTGACCCTGTCGCGGATCGCCCTGGGAACATGGGCCATCGGCGGGTGGATGTGGGGCGGCACCGACGAACAGGCGGCGATCGATGCCATCAGGGCGGCGGTGGATCTGGGCATTCGGGTCGTCGACACCGCCCCGGTCTATGGATTCGGCCGGTCTGAAGAGATCGTCGGCAAGGCCCTGTCGGGAATCGACCGCGACAAGGTGGTGGTGGCCACCAAGTGCGGACTCGACTGGAACGAAAACGGCCCTTTTCGCAACGCTTCCAAGGAAAGGATCAGCAAGGAGATCGACGATTCTCTGCGACGGCTGAAGGTCGATGTGATTGACGTGTACCAGGTCCATTGGCCCGACCCGCTCACGCCAATGGAGGAAACTGCCGAGACCATGGCCGAGCTGGTGCGGCAGGCAAAGATACGGGCCGTGGGCGTGAGCAATTTCAGTCGGAGTCAAATGGAGACCTTCATGGCCCATGCCCCGCTTCACATCTGCCAGCCGCCTTTCAACATCTTCGAAACCAGCGCCACCGAAGAGTTGATCCCGTTCGGCCGGGAGCGAGATGTCGGCCTGATGACCTACGGCGCTCTGTGCCGGGGGCTTCTCACGGGCAAGTTCGACGAAAAAGCCAGCTTCGAAGGCGACGACCTGCGAAAAGTCGATCCCAAATTCCAGCAGCCGAGATTTGGCCAGTACTTGAAGGCGGTTTCGGAACTCGACGCCTTTGTGCGGGAAAAATACGACCGGCGGGTCATCCACCTGGCCCTCCGGTGGATTCTCGACCAGGGCGTGGATGTGGCCATCTGGGGGGCCAGACGGCCCGATCAGCTCGACCCGGTCAAGGACGTCTTCGACTGGCGCCTGGACAGCGAAGATATCCAAGCCGTCGAGCGGATCGTGTCAGACAACGTCTCCGATCCGGTGGGCCCGGAGTTCATGGCGCCGCCGGACAGGGAGGGAAACACGCCCTGAGTCATTCGTGCTTTTCTGGGATCCGGCTATCCCGGGTATTTCACCCTCAGGGGCGTGAAATATCCGGGCTGAAGGAGGCCGCATGCCGGCAGGGGTCGGGCATCTCGGCAAGACCCGGCATTTCGACGCCGCCCTTGTCCGCGCAAAGCTCCACCACGGTTTTCGCCTTACCGGGCGGGCCGTTGGCGCCTTCGTACTTCAGCGCGCAGGCTGGGCTGAACTTGTGAAGCCGAACATTCTCATCTTTGGAAAAGCTGGCCGGCGCCGCGAGCCCTATTACCATCTATACGGAACGATTTGAGGATGGAGAAAATCACAAGATGTAGCAAAGTGATTACAACCAAAAGTCACCGGCATCATGCGCGGGGTCTATTTTCGCCAATTTAGCGGCCCACCGGAATGAGGTACAGGGGGTGCTCGTCTTCGGCCAGGGAAAGCACCTGCTGTATCTGCCGGTCGCGAAACGCGCCGATGACCACCGAGCCAAGCCCTAAAGAGACCGCCTGAAGGCAGATGTTTTGGGCGGCATGGCCGGCTTCCATGTGAACGTAGCGAATCCCCCGCTCGCCGTAGCGCGCCAGGGTTCTCTCATACACCGCGCTGATGACGAACACCACCGGCGCCCCCGCAACCGCCGACTGGTTCAGTGCGGCGTGGTGAAGCTCCTGCCGGGGATCGCCTTTCCCTATTTTTTCCAGGTCATGCCCGGCGGCCAGATATCGGTACACGCCCGGCTCGAGGCCGTCGACGTCGCCGACGGCTGCGAGCAGTTCCAGCGGATAGGTGGCGCCGGCAGACGGGGCGGTGCGATACCCTCGGCGGTCGGTCAGCCCCTGACCGGCCCACAGCAACTGGGCGAGCTGGGACAAGGTAAGGGGCGCGTCGGCAAAGCTTCGCACCGAACGCCGCCGGTCCAGGGTGCTTTCCAGCGATTGGGAGCCGTCGGTCCTGGCCGGCGGCAGCTCGATCCGGTGGGCGTCTTCGGCCATGGCGGCACCTCCGCTGCTGAAAAGAAGAAAAAGACAGGCGAGCACCGGAAGGACTACGGATAAAATTCTGTCACTCCCGCGGAGGCGGGAGTCCAGCAAAAAGCGCTCTGGATTCCCGCCTTCGCGGGAATGACCAAAAGCAGTACCCGTTCCATTTAACAAGTATTTTTGGACCATACTTCCGGGACAAGACACTATCCGGCGCTGACCTGGTGTTTTCCCTTGCCGTTGGCCATCATGTGTCGGTGCAGGCGCCGGGCCCTGAGGCAGAATGCCTCCAACTTGGCATTGATGAGCTGGGGAAACGGGGATCCATCGCTTTCAACGGCCAGAAACGGCATCGATTCGACTTCCGTGAGCACCGCCCGCAGCCGGCTGTTGGCCGGTTCGGTGGCCAGCTTGTCCTCCCGGTTCATCACCTCGGTGAGGATTGCCTCCGACAGGCGGTTGGGCATGCACCCAAACGGGCCGATGGCGATGACGCCGCACACGTGGGAGGCCACTTCGGCCAGGGCCCCGCCTACGGTCAGCACCGCCTCTCCGGGCAGGTTCGGAGAAATGAACTGTTCGGCGTGCTTGATGATGCCGCCGACGCTGATCGGTTCGGCATGGATCAGTCCGGAGGCAGACAGCGCGGCCTTGATCCGCTTTTCGTAGCTGACCATGAATTTTTTCTTTGCCAAAAAACCGAGGCGCTCCATTTTGGAAAGACGACGGGTGATGTTGTTTTCCACCAGGTAGTCCGAATAATGGAGCCATTCTGCCACGGGAGTACAGACGGTGGCAAACCCCATCTCGGCCAGCTTCCGAACCAGGTGCTGGCGGGACAGGCTGTCTCTGCGGACGAAAATCTCTCCGGTCAGGTTGATGGTCGGCACCGTCGATGGGGGCTGCTTCATGGGGATCTGCCCGAAGCGCTGCGAAGACCTTCGAAGCTGGTGCTCAATGACGGGAAACTCTCCTTGCTGGATTTTTTCACGGATTTGCCCGACTTCTTCTTCTAATATCGCCATTGCTGCGGCGGGGTCTTTTGCGTTGGCGAGGATCATCGAACGGATGTCTTCGAGCAGATCGGAGATGACGATCGCCCACCAGCCGTGGAGCTGGAAATCGTTGCCCAGTCCGGCATAGCTGTTGTCCGACGTCAAGGAGAACATGGCCACGTCCGGTATTTCCAACCGGCGGATCAGGTCTTCCATGAAGATGTAATACTGTCCGAACCGGCAGGGACCCGATCCGGTCGCCATGAAATATACGAGAATTTCGTCGTCCCGTTTGTGGTGCCAGACGTAGTTGAGCAAAATACCGGTGGTCAGGATCAGCGGCAGGCATTCTTTACAGGAGGTGTTGGCCCGGCCGATTTTCAGCACGGCCTCGTCGGCGGGCGGATGGGCGTATGCATGAAACCCCCGTGCCTGAAAAACCGCCGCCAGCAGGTCGGTGGCAATGGCCCCCATGGAAGGAAACAGCACGGTTACCCGCGGATCGGCCACCGGCAGCACCTGCCCCGAGGAAGTTTCCACCACGGCCCTTTCGTTTTCCAGGCGGACCCGGGCGGGGCGGTGGCCGCTGGGGGGGGGGTGCAATTCCTGGCCGGCGGAAAGCTGCCGGTATGCGGCCACGATGTCTAAAAACGCCTCGATCCGGGTTTCCAGCCCGGCGTCTGCCGTGTGGCTGTCCAGCTCCAGGGTCAGGGAGGGCTTTTTGCCCATGATCTCACGAAAATAGCCGATGACAAAAGAGTCCGGCCCGCAGGAAAAATTGGTGATGTAGGTGCCGAACAGCTGGGGGTGGCGCTTCACCTGCCGGGCGGCCTTCAGGATCAGTTCGCCCATTCCCCAGTACATGTGACGCTTTGAATGTTCGTCTTTGAGGTCGAGAAAATCAAGAGGGACCACCGTCACCCCGCGGGAGGCCAGCTTGTGGGGGATGCCCATGTGGGCCTCGTCGGCGAACGCGTTGTAAGGCCGGCCGAAGATCACCACCGCCGTGCTTTCCGGATCGCTTTCGATCCTGGCCAGCGTCTCTTGGCCGATCCGGATCATCTCCGCCCGGCATTGCCGCTGTCTCTCCAAGGCTTTTTGAAAGGCCGCCTCGGCCTGCCGGCGGCGGATCCCCATCTGCTGGGCCGTCTTGACCAGCGGCTCTCTGGCCGCATAGAGCCCGTCGCAAAGGTCTATCAGCGGCGCGAGCACCCGGGTGCCGGCCTTTTTCAAACGGTTGAGCTGGTCTCTGAATGTGGCCTGGAGGTAATAGGGCTCCCCCTGGACCAGCGGACAGACATAGGCGTTGGAAACCCGACTCGGAACGGGAACCGAGCGGAAGTGGGGAAGAAAGATGTAGTTTGGACGAGGATCTGCCTGAAGCAGGGAATGGAAAAAGCCGTGGGCCAGCTCGGCCGGATAGCAGAACGCGGCGTTTCTCTGGTCGATGCCCGCCCTGGAAGGCGCTTCGGCCAATACAGGTTCAAACCCGAGTTCGGCAAAAAATGTCGAATACAGCGGATACAAGGTGCCGACCAGAAAACTTCGGCTGATGGCCACCCGGGGCAAGTCGGTGCGGTTTTTGGCGGGCTTGCCGGCATACGCGTCGAAGATCAGCTTTTGCCGGACCCGGACCAGGTCGAGGCTCTCCACGTCGTAGCGGACGTTTTGGCGCAGATTGTAGTACCGGTTGCAGGCGCCGCCGAACGGATAGGTCCGGCCTTCCATCTCGATACGGGCGATCTCGCAGCCCCGGTCGCAGCCCTCCCCACCCCCACGGCAGGTAAAGGGCTTCTTGTAGCGCACCTCCCGGTCCATCAGGGTTTGAAGGTGGAAGCGGCTGCGCTCCATCAGACCGTTTTCGATTCGCTGCTTGACTTCCAAAGCGACGCCGTAAGCCCCCATCAGTCCGGGCTCCGGCGGGACGATGATCGGCTTGCCCACCAGGGCCGCCATGGCCAGGGGAACGGCGCGGTTGTAACAGACCCCCCCTTGCATGAAGACTTTTTCCCCGACGGGCCGGTTGCCCTTGACCCGGTTGTTGTAGTTCATGCAGATCGAGTAGACGAGCCCGGCCACGATGTCTTCGTGGGCGATGCCTTCGTGGATGGCGTTTTTGATGTCAGAGGCGATGAAGGCCGCGCACTGGTCGTTGAAATTCGGCGGTCGCCGGCCGGCCACGGCGATGTCGGCGATCTTCTCCATGGGGACGCCCAGGGTTTCAAACGCCGATTCTTCCAGAAACGATCCGGTGCCGGCCGAACACGCCTCGTTCATGGCGTAGTCGGAGGGGACGGCGTTGGTGATATAGGTGTATTTGGCGTCCTGGCCGCCGATTTCAAAGATCGTGTCCACCTGCGGATCGAAATAGACCGCAGCGGCGGCATGGGCGATGATTTCATTGATGACGCCGTCGGTCAGAGCGTGAAGGCCGGCGATCTGCCGCCCGGATCCGCAGACCCCGAGTCCTTCGATGGCGATCGTCTCCGGGTCGACCAGACCCTGGAGCTGTTCGAGCAGCGCAGCGTAGCATCGGCGCGAGGCGCCGACGGGGTCTCCGTTGGTGCGAAGGTAGATCGAGGCGAGCATGGCGCTGTCGGCGATGCGCATCAGCACTGCCTTGGTGGTGGTCGATCCGACGTCGAGTCCGAGGATACACCGGTCGCCGGCCGCCGGCCGCCCCATCTGCATCTGCTTGAAATCTACCATCGACGAAAAGTCGGCCAGCGGCGGCAGGGCGTCGAAGGTGTTCGCCTCGGTTTTAAAGAGCCGGTCCATTCCGGGAAACGGCGCGGCTTCATGGTCCAGCGCCCACAAGGCAGCCCCCAGGGCCTCGAAGTAGGGGGCCTCTTCCGGGACGATGAGCCCGTCGATTTCCCGGCCGAGGTATTCGACCATCATCCGGTTGCGGGTGGTGCCGCCGGTGACCATGACATGGCGCCGCTCGACCTTTTTGAGCAGCTCCAGGATCTTGTTGGCCATCATCATGCAAAGACCGGCGGTGACCCTGGACCGGGGGATTCCCTTGTTGGTGGCGTGGGTGCAGTCGGACTTGCAAAAGACCGAACAGCGGCCGGAAACATGGTACGGCTCTTCGCTGGCCGCCCATTTTGCGGCCTCCTCCAAGGTCACGTCCATGCGTCGAAGCTGCTGTAGAAGAAATTCACCGGTGCCCGAAGCGCACTTGTTGCCCGTGAGCACGTTGGCGATTCGGCCGGAGCCGTCCAGGACGTAGACCATGAAGGTTTCCCCCCCGGCCGACACCACTGCCGGAGACTCGATCCCGGTGGGCTTGACAAAGCGGTAGGCGTATTCCACGGCCTCCGGCTCGGAGATGGCGCTCAAACGAACGAAATGACGAAACCGCCGGCCGGTGACCGCCACCCGGTCAAACGCGTCCATGTCGATGCTTTGCAGCGCTTTTTCCAGGGTACGCTTCGGGTTTCCCTCATGGGCAAAGAGCCAGTGGTTTGCCACCCGCTGGTTCAGGTTGCCGTCCGCGTCGGATTCGAGCGCGACGTGGACCAGAGAGACGGTCGAGGCGCCAAGACACAATCCCAAGGCGTTGCCGACAGTCGTTTTTTTTCCAACGGCATCGGTTATCATCTCTGCGTATCCTGTGTTCCCTGTTTAAAGGGGATGAAAACAGTTATGATCGTAAACGCCCGAGTACTTCCCACAGCAGCCGCACGCCGAAGCCCGTACCGCCGGGACCGCAATAGTCGCCGCCTTTTTTGATATAGGCCGGCCCGGCGATGTCGATGTGGACCCATGGCGTTTCGCCGACGAATTCGGACAGAAACAGCGCTGCAGCGATGGCGCCGCCCCAGCGGGAGGTGCCGATGTTTCGGATATCGGCAAATTTGCTTTCGAGCAGTTCTTTGTAGTCGTCGGGAAGTGGAAGGCGCCAGCAGCGCTCGTGGGTTTCCTCTCCGGCGGCGAGGACAACTTCGGCCAGCCGGTCGTCCCGGGAAAACACCCCGGCGATTTTTTCACCCAGGGCCACAAGGCAGGCGCCGGTGAGGGTGGCCATGTCCAGGATCATGTCCGGCCGGTAGCGGTCGATCATGTAGGCCATGGCGTCGGCCAGAACCAGCCTTCCTTCGGCGTCGGTGTTTCCGATTTCCACGGTTTTGCCGGTGTAGGCGGAAACGATGTCCCCGGGCCGGGTCGCCGCACCGGAGACCATGTTTTCGACCATGGGCAGGGCGGCCACCAACCGGATCTTCGGCTTCAGCCGGGCCGCGGCCAAAAGGGTGCCGGCCACCGCCGCAGCACCGGCCATGTCCGCCTTCATGCCATCCAGGGAATTGGAGGGCTTCAGGTTGTAGCCCCCGGTATCGAAGGTGATTCCCTTGCCCACCAGTGCGACCGTCTTTTCCGGATTTTTCGGCGCGTAGTCGAGCAGTACCATGGCCGGGGGATTTTCACTGCCGGCGGCCACGGCCAGCAAGGCCCCCATCTTATTTTTTTTCAGGGTTTCTTCTTCCTGAACCTCCACCCGGAGGCCTGCCGATTCCGCCCTTTTTTTGACCGCGGCGGCAAGCAGCGCCGGGGTCTTTTCATTGGACGGATCCGAAACCCACTCCCTTGCCAGGCAGGCTGCTTCACATACGGTCTGCACCGTTTCGGGGAGCGCTGAAAAGGCTTCGGCCGCACCGGGTGATGTGCGAAAGCAGATCGTCTGAAGCGGTTTTTTCTTGGGATCGCTCTTGAAGCGGTCGTAGATGTGGTTGGCCAGGCAAGCCCCCTCCATGAGCGCCTTGAGCAGCGTCCGGGTATCGAGCCCCAGCTTTTGGGGGGACGGCGCTTCCAGGCAGAGAGATTCAAGCCGCCACTCGATGGCGGTTTTTACGGCTTTGCCGGCGAAGCGCCGAAGCGCCTCGGCATCGACTTTGTCTTTGGGGCCGATGCCGAGAACGATGACCCGGCGCATACTGCACCGGGGCGGGTCATAGAGATGGAGCTCATTTCCGGATTTTCCGGTAAACTCCTCATATCCCAAGGCGCGGCGCACCAGCGAGGCCACAGGCCCCCTCGGGTGGATCGAGGCTTCTTCACAGACAGGCACTGCCAGAGTTTCAGCGGGCAGGTTTCGCAAGTCGGCCGCAGTCAGCTTCAGCACAGCAGGCTCCCTTCGTTCGGGCTGAATCGGCGAATGAAACCACTACAGCAAAGTATAGATGATTTTCCGGGGAAGCTCAAGACGCCTCTTGCCGCCGTTCTCGTTTGAAGCGTCGCCATTAGCCATTTGATCCGGACTTTGCCAGAGGCCCCAAAAGTTTCCGAGCCAGTTCCTCCGGGTCGGTCACCGGAGCATCGCAGCTTTGTCCGCTGCACACGTAAGCGGTCGCCCCGTCTTCTTTCAACCCCATGTCACGGGTAAAGGACGCTACCCGGGCCAGGGTTTCGGCGGTGTCTTCGTCCTTGACGATGACCGCGTCGGCGGCAATCATCCGGCTTCCGGCGGCTTTCAGCATCGCCTGGGTGTCGGGGTGGTCTCGGCGGCCGGCGATGACGATTTCCCGGCTTGGATACAGCAGGCAATCCAAGCCTGTCAGCATCTGGGTAAAGGCCGTCGGCTGACGTCCCACGGTGCCGGCCACCGAAGCGGCAAGCTTGCGAGCCCGCTGCTCCCATTGCGGATCGCCTGTGATCCGGGACAAAAAGACAAGATTGCTCAACGATACCGAGTTGGCCGAGGGAAGGGCCCCGTCGTAGAGTTCCTTGGGGCGCACCGGAAGATCTGCAGCACCCTCTGCGGCCAGAAAAAAACCGCTGCTCTCTTCGTCCCAGAAATCTTCGTCCATTTGGCGCTGAAGGACCAGGGCGTGTTCAAGAAAGATCGGATCAAAAAAGGTGCGGTACAGTTGGAGCAGGCCTGAAATGAAAAAGGCATAGTCGTCTGCCATGGCCGGGATACCGGCCTCTCCGTCCCGAGATCGATGAAGCAGGCGCCCATCTTTTTTCCGCATGGCGGCGAGGATATATTCGGCGGCGGCACGGGCGGCCCGGCCATATTCGGGGTTGGACAGAATCCGGCTTCCGGCGGCAAGGGCCGCAATCATCAGCCCGTTCCAGTCGGTGAGAATCTTTTCGTCCTTCAAAGGGCGAATGCGGCGGGCACGGGCGGCCAAAAGCGCTTTCCTGATTTTTTCCCACTCTTTTTCCACCTGCTGTTCGGCGCATCCCAGCCGCCGGGCCCAGCGGTGCAGAGGGTCGGTCAAATACAGGATATTGGCTCCGGTCTTTTTCCCGGTGGCCTCCTCGGAAAAGTTGCCCCTGTCTTCCAGACCCAGAATCGGCTCCCAGCGGCGGGACAGTGCTTCGTCGCCAACGGCGTTTCGAAACGCCTCCACGGTCCAGACATAAAATTTGCCCTCTTCTCCTTCGCTGTCGGCGTCTTCAGCCGCGAAAAAACCAACGCCGGGGGAGGTCATGTCCCGAAGCACATAGTCGAAGATCTCCTCGGCGGTCTGCAAAAAGAGTCGATTCCCGGTCAGTTGCCCCGCTTCTAGACAGACCCGGGCCAGGAGGGCCTGGTCGTATAACATTTTTTCGAAGTGGGGCAGAAACCATTTCCGGTCGGTGGCGTACCGGTGAAAACCGAATCCGACGTGATCCCAGATGCCGCCGTGGCGCATCGTCGACAAGGTCTTTTTCACCATATGAACGGCCCGGCGGCTGGCGGTACGATGGCCGTGCAGCAGCAGAAAGGACAGGCGGTGGGCCGTGGGAAACTTCGGCGCCGAGCCAAAACCGCCGTTGTCTTCGTCGAAGGTCTTGTCGAGCTGTTCGAAGGCCGCAGAAAAGATGCCGCTGTCGGGCAGCGTCGATGGCTGGAAGCGAAATGCCCCGCCCAGGTGTCCGGCGATGCCCTCGGCCGACTCGAGCAGTTTTTTCCGATCGCTTTGCCACAGCTCCTTTACCCGGAGGCTGATGTCGATCAAACCGGGCCGGCCGGGGAGGCTTTGTTTGGGCAGGTAGGTGGCGGCAAAGAACGGTTTCCGATCCGGGGTCAAAAATACGGTCAGGGGCCATCCCCCGCTTCCGGTGAGCATCTGACAGGCCGTCATGTAGACGGCGTCCACGTCGGGGCGCTCCTCTCTGTCCACTTTGACGGGGATGAAAACGTCGTTGAGCACCTTGGCCGCGGCTTCATCTTCGAAGGATTCGCGTTCCATCACATGGCACCAGTGGCAGGTGGCGTATCCGATGGAAAGAAAAATCGGCTTGTCCTCGGCCGCCGCCCGGGAAAACGCCTCGTTTCCCCACGGATGCCAGTCGACCGGGTTTTCGGCGTGCTGCTGCAGATAGGGACTTTTTTCGAGCGCAAGGCGGTTTTCTGTCATGGATTGCTCCTTTGCCGCCGCTGCCTGCAGGTTATCGGTCGTTGTCCAAATGGGCATACGGCGGACGGGTCTCAAGCCGTGGATCGTTTACCGGATGTCCCACGGTGAAATGGTACATGGATTGAAATCGGCCGTCTTGGATGCCGGCCAGTTCGTGTACGGCGTCGTCGAAATAGCAGCCGATGCCGGTTCCCCGCGCTCCCCGGGCTTCGGCCTCCAGATACAGCACCTGTCCGATCATGCCGCTTTCCCAGAACAGGCGGCGATATTGCCATGGCGCTGCGCGCACCACCTCCCTGAACCGGGCGATCATTGCCAGGGAAAAAGCGCCGTCTGCGGCGATGTGCTGGTGGCAGGAAACCCGCATGGCGATCTGGCGAAAGTCGCCGTGCTCCAGGGCAAACAGGGGAAGATCAGGTTCGACAAGGTCCCAGGAAAAATGAGGATGAAACGCGCCGCGCAGCAGGTCGCCGTGGGCGGGGTTGCGAAGCAGCAAGTACATTCCGGAATCGAGCCCCTCGATGCGGTGGGCGAAAATCAGCAGGTGGACCTCCGGCGGGCCGAAGGCGGCGTCGAAAGGAGGCGTATCGGCCCTGGGACGGGTCTTGTCGAGCATGGCCAGAAACTGCCGCCGGGGAAGCATAAATTCCGGATTAAAATCCAGGGCGCTTCGCCGCCGGCGGATCGCTTGGGCGGCGGAAAGCGATGCCCCCGGATCATCGATAAAGGCGGCGGCAGGCAGCGGACTCGATTGTGTGCCGCCCTCCGGCTTTTGGGTGCTGCCCGCCACTTCTGCAATGGCCTGCCAGCGAACCTGCTTCCGGCTCAGGCGATTGGGCCGGCCGGAGAGGGGAAGCGATGAAAATTCCAAGATGATCTCATCGGGCAGATCCGGTGATGGAACGGCGGCGTCCGCCGGATGAACCGCGCACAACAAATCTGCGTGTTCTTTTTCTTCCGGATGCCAGTTGATCTGATCGAAGCCGAGCACCTGCTCGATCTGCCGGTCGGACATCGCAGAAAGCGGCGTCACCTTCCAGCCGAGCAGGGCTGCTGAAAACGCCGCCGCCGCCAGGGCGTGTCCGGCATCGTGCTGGCAGTATCGAAAGGCCCGTTCCCCGTATTTCCAGGATTCCCGCCAAAATATGCTCGAAAGCCCCAGCAAGAAGGAGGTTGAACCCAGATGCGCCTCGACCTTTTGCCAGAGGCGGTCGGGGACCCGGGCCAGGGGTTCGAGGGCATGGAGAAACGGACTGTAGTGGCAGCGGCCGGCCGGCCGATCCCCGACAGGGGGAAGAATCAAATGGGCTTCCGTGGGGTGCAGGTTGCCGCTGGAGGGGTTGATCCGCAAAGACCAGCGGCCGGCGCCTGCCATTTTCCATGCGGACAGAGCCAGGCTGAGCTCCAGAAAAGCGGCCACGGCGCTCCGGTCTACGGGGCTTGTTCGATGTCGGCTTCGAAGATAAAGCCCCTCTTGGCCGCCGCCGGGATCTTTTGCAATGAATGGGAGCGGCTCCGGCTCGACTCCCTGGTAAAATCGGAAGGGGGTCGGCTGGTTTTCCCAGTCCATGTACCCCGGAGACGGTGCGTACCGGTCGAACCGGTGCTTGGACCGCTCGTGATAGCGAATCGTGGCCTCGAAGTCCGG
>CBFCZJ010000072.1:0-13374 GCA_965602445.1 uncultured Desulfobacterales bacterium
ACTTCGTGGGCGAATTTTTGATTCTTCTCGGGGCCTACCGGGTGAGCGCGTTCTGGACCGTGGTCGGTGCCGTGGGGCTCGTGGTCGCAAGCGTCTACGCCCTGTGGATGATGCAGGCCGCCTTTCACGGCGACGGATCCGGTCGATGGAAGCTTGCAGACCTGTCCCTTCGCGAAGCTGCGGCTATAGCCTGCATGACCGTGATCATCGTCTGGCTCGGGCTGTTTCCCCAGTGGGTGCTCACCACGGCCCGTATCCCGCTTCGACCCGCCAAACAGGCGGTGGTGTCTCTGCCCCGGCAGCAGTTGAGCGCTTCGGTGCTCCCGGCTGCGGCGTTCCGGCAGGCACCGCCGGCCGAGGAAGGAACCCCATGACACCCACGGCCCTGATTTCTGCCGTTTCTCTGATCTGCCTGGCGGCTGCCGCCGTGGTCCTGATGCTGGCCATCGGAATCCGCCGGCGCTACGGCCCGGCCGTGCTCATCAGTTTGTCGGGGCTTGCCGCGGCGGTCGTCTTCTTGCCGGCCCACACGGCCAAAATCGCGGTCCGGATAACGCCCCTGCTGGTCTTCGACGGTTACGGCGTCGTTTACATCGCCCTTTTCTGCGCCGCCGGCGCGGCAACGGTGCTGCTGTCCTGGGGCTATTTCAAGAATTTTCCAGACGAACGCGAGGAGTTCTATCTTCTTTTGCTTCTGGCGGTGCTGGGGGCGTCGGTGCTGGCGGTAAGCGACCATTTTGCCTCCCTGTTTCTGGGCCTGGAGATCCTGAGCGTGTCTCTCTACGGCCTGATCGGCTATCCGCGCCGGACCCGGGCCCATGTGGAGGCCGCCGTCAAATACCTGGTTCTGGCCGCGGTGTCGTCCGCCTTTTTGCTCTTTGGAATGGCGCTGTTTTATGCCGGATCCGGAAGCATGCAAATCGGCCAGGTGACCTTACTGCTCGCCGCCGGCGGCGGCAGGTGGCTTTTTGCCGGTTCGGCCATGATCGTCGTGGCCGTCGGCTTCAAACTGGCCGTGGTCCCGTTTCACCTGTGGACCCCGGATGTCTACCAGGGGGCGCCGGCGCCGGTGGCGGGCTTCGTGGCGACGGTGTCCAAAGGGGCGGTGGTGGCGCTGCTGCTTCGCCTGTTTCCGCCCGCGGATTTGCCCCCGGCACTGGTCGTCGCCTTTGCGCTTCTGGCCGCGGCCTCCATGATTGCTGGCAATCTTCTCGCCCTGCTGCAGAACAACGTCAAACGGCTCCTGGCCTATTCCTCCATCGCACACATGGGATACCTGCTGGTGGCGTTCGTGTCGGGCGGGGATTTGGCAGCCGAAGCCGTCACCTTCTATCTGGCGACCTACTTCGTCACCTCTCTGGGTGCCTTCGGCATCGTCATCCTGCTGTCGGATTCGGAAAAAGACGCCGAAGACTTAGAGGACTACCGGGGGCTTTTCTGGCGGCAGCCATGGCTGGCCGGGGTTCTGGCGGTCATGATGCTTTCTCTGGCCGGACTGCCGCTGACGGCGGGTTTCCCGGGAAAATTCTATCTCGTCGCCGCCGGCGTGGCCGGTGCGCGCTGGGCCCTTGTTGTCATCCTGGTCGCCGCCAGCACCATCGGCCTTTACTACTACCTGCGCGTCGTGGCCGTTTTGTTCGCGCGGCGGGAAGAAAATCCGCAACCGGCGGCAATACCGCCCCTGGCCGGCCGGATCACGGTGGGGGTTCTGACCTTGTTGCTGGTGTGGCTGGGCGTCCTTCCGGGGACGGCCATCGAGGCCATCCGGGCGATGCTGTAGGCTGTCCAGCTGATGGATTCTTGAGCATGGGGGGAACCCCATAAAACTAATGACCAAGCACCAAGCACAAAAATACAAACAAACTACAATGACCAAATTTCCAATTTACAAACCGTGACGCCTTTTTGTCTTTTGTTTAGCTCGTTGTCTGATCATTGGTGTTCAAGATTTGGCCATTTCCCTCTACAGGCCCATTCAAGAGTTTTTGGACCGACTGCCCTGAATTTTGGGGCCAGCTAACCTGAATGAATACGGAGGACCTCATGCACAGCGAATTTACACCCGAGCCGACCGTTTTCGTGATCTTCGGAGCGGGAGGCGATCTGACCTGGAGAAAACTGACTCCCGCCTTGTACTCGCTTTTCATCGACGGCTGGATGCCCGAGCGGTTTCAGGTGCTGGGCCTGGACCGGTCGGACATGGACGACGAAAAATTCCGCAGCCACCTTCGCAAAGGGATGGACGAAAATTCCCGGAAGGGGAAGGTGGAGAAAAAAAACTGGGACCGGTTCGCCGAAAACCTCGCGTTTGTAAATGCGGACTTTACAAGCGACAAGTCTTTTACCGATCTGGCAAAGCGGCTGGCCAAAATCGAAAAAGACTGGGATACCGACGCCCACAAAATCTTCTACCTGGCGGTGCCGCCGACGTTGGTGGAGAACATGGCCCGCCGCCTGGGCAAGGCCGGACTCCAAAAAGACCGCAGCCGGTCCCGGATCGTGGTGGAAAAACCCTTCGGCCGGGGCCTTTCTTCGGCACGCACCCTGAACGCGACTTTGACCGGCATCTTTGACGAATCCCAGATCTTCCGTATCGACCACTTTCTCGGCAAGGAGACCGTCCAGAATATCCTGGCCTTCCGGTTTGCCAATACGCTGTTCGAGCCGCTCTGGAGCCGGCATTACATCGATCACGTGCAGGTCACCGTGGCCGAATCGCTGGGCGTGGCCCACCGCGGTGCATACTACGACCAGGCCGGCGCCCTGCGGGACATGATCCAAAACCACCTGATGCAGGTTTTTTGCCTGATCGCCATGGAGCCGCCGGTTTCCTTCGATGCCAACGAGGTGCGAAACAAGAAGGTGGAGGTGCTCAAGGCGACCCGCGAGATCCCCTCAGACCGGGTCAACGAATTTGCCGTAAGAGGACAATACGCCGCCGGCTGGATCGAGGGCGAGCGCGTCCAAGGCTACCGAGAAGAGCCCGACGTGGCCGGCGACTCTTTGACCGAAACCTATGCGGCGTTGAAGCTGTTCGTCGACAACTGGCGCTGGCAGGGAGTTCCCTTCTACCTGCGCACCGGCAAGCGGCTGCCCTCGAAGGTGTCGGAGGTTTCGATCCAGTTCAAGGCCGTTCCCCACCAGACCTTTCCCAGCGGTGCGCTCATGGACTGGCGGCCCAACCGCCTGCTGCTGGCCCTCCAGCCCCAGGAAGGCATTTTTCTCCGGTTCGAAGTCAAGCATCCGGGGTTGACCATGCACCTGTCGCCGGTGTTGATGCAGTTCTATTACCGGGAGGCCTTCGACACTGTTCCCCCCGAAGCCTACGAGACGCTGCTGCTGGACGTGATGCGGGGGGACACGACCCTGTTCATGAGGGCCGACCAGACAGAGGCCGCCTGGAAGGTCCTGTCTCCGGTCCTGCAGACCTGGGAAAAGATCAAACCCTTTTCCTTTCCCAACTACCAGGCCGGGACCTGGGGACCGGAGGAGGCAGAGGTGCTCATCGCCCAGGACGGGCGAAGCTGGGTGATGCCCACCCACCTGCAGTGCCAGGAAAACCTCGCCGCCTGTCATGTGATGACGGGGTAGGCCGGAAGGCTGGGAAACTGATGAGCGGCTGAGCTGCTGGGCAAGACTGAAAAAATCAAAATATGTGCCTGTTCGGTCCTTCTGCTAGGAGCCCGGTGCGGCTTGTGCGGCTTATTGCCCAGCCGTGTCTTGCGGGTCATTTCTTGTAATCCGGTGCTTGAACTTTGAACGCCGCGCAGCGGCCCGGGGGTCATATCGAGCGCAACGGAGAATTCTCTATGGCACAGGAAAAAGCCTACCCTCCCATTTCCGACTACGGATACATCGCCGACTGCCACTCGGCCGCCCTGGTCTCCAAAAGCGGCGCCGTCGACTGGTGTTGTTTGCCGCGGTACG
Organism: uncultured Desulfobacterales bacterium; assembly: GCA_965602445.1. Classification (GTDB taxonomy): domain Bacteria; phylum Desulfobacterota; class Desulfobacteria; order Desulfobacterales; family CAFBRK01; genus JAIPEL01. The sequence continues at coordinate 3,928 of CBFCZJ010000072.1, forward strand.
ACTCGACGAGCTGTTTCGGCCGCCTGCTGGACTGGAGCCGGGGCGGTTTTTGCCGCATCCGTCCGGTGGGCCGATTTAAAATCTCCAGGCGCTATGTCCCCGACACCTTGGTGATGGAGACGCGTTTTGAAAACAGCGGGGGCAGGGTTTGCCTGTACGACTGCATGACCACCCGCAGGGGAGGCGAGCACCACCCCCACCGGCAGATCCTGCGCATCGTCGAGGGGGTTTCTGGCAGGATGCGGCTGATGGTGGAGGTGGTGCCCGTGTTCGACTACGGCGCCGTGCGGCCGTGGATCCAGAAACGGCACGAGGCGTTCATCGCCCTGGGAAGCAGCAACGGGCTTTTGATTTCCAGCGATTTTCCCCTGGAGATGAAACACCGGCACCATTTGTTCGGCCAATGGACTGTTGACGAGAATCAACGGGCGCGGCTGTCGATTCTCTGGCGCCGGCCGGAAACCCTCGACGAAGGTCTGGTCGACGCCCCTTCTGCCGAGGAGCTCGACCGGCGCCTTCAGGAAACCATTGACTGGTGGCGGCAGTGGAGTGAGCAGGTCGAGGTGAAAGGCGAGTTTGCCGAAGAGACCAAACGATCTGCGATGATTCTAAAGGGACTCACCCACGCGCCCACCGGAGCCATCGCGGCGGCGGCCACCACTTCGCTGCCCGAGTCGATCGGCGGCTCACGCAATTGGGACTACCGGTTTTCCTGGATCCGGGACTCCTATTTTACGGTCCGCTCCTTGGCCCGGCTGGGGTACGTCAGGGAGGCCGGGGGCTTTCAGCGGTTCGTCGAGCGGACCGCCGCCGGCAGCGCCGACGAAATCCAGGTGATGTTCGGCCTGGGCGGGGAGCGCCGCCTGTTCGAAAACCGGCTGCCGCATTTGGAGGGATACCGCCGGTCGCGGCCGGTGCGCATCGGAAACGCCGCAGAGACCCAGCGCCAGCTGGGTGTCTACGGAGAGCTGCTGGGGCTGGCCTGGATCGCGCACCGGCAGGGCAGCCCGCCGGACGACGACTACTGGGAGTTTCTGGTCAGCCTGGTGGAACGGGCCTGCCGGAACTGGATCTACCCGGACCAGGGGATTTGGGAAATCCGCGGCCGGCCGCGCCACTTCGTGCAGTCAAAAGCCATGTGCTGGTCCGCGCTTGACCGCGGCATCCGGCTGGCCGAGGAAACCGGGCGTAAGGCCCCTGTCGGCAGGTGGCAGGAGGAAAGAAAAAAAATCCGCACCGCCATCGAAGAGCGGGGCTACGACGCCGAGCGGGGGGTGTTCGTCCAGGCCTTCAACTACCCGGTCATGGACGCGGCGCTGCTGCTTTTGCCAACCACCGGGTTTGTAGACTACCAAGACGAGCGCATGGTGCGGACCACCGACGAAGTCGCAAGGGCCCTGACGGAAAAAGACCTGGTGCGCCGGTACGCGGACGGCTCCGACGGGCTCGACGGCCGCGAAGGCGTTTTTTGCTGCTGCGCCTTCTGGCTTGCCGAATGCCTGGCCTACCAGGGACGAAAAAAGGAGGCCTGCCGCGTGTTCAAGTCGGCCCTCGAGGTCGGAAACGACCTAGGAATCTATTCCGAAGAATTCGACCCCTTGAACAAAGAGATGCTGGGCAACGTTCCCCAGGGCCTGACCCACCTGTCTCTTATCGCCGCCGCCGTTGCCATCAACGACGAAGACGCCGGAAGAGGCCCAAAGCAGGACGGCACGCGGCAGTGATCGCCGGCCTTTGTCCCGCGACACCTGAGCTTTTTGGGGAAATATACCATCCAGACCCCATTTATGCAGACCAGAGGGTTGTTACCGTAAACAGCATCGGTTCGATCCGGACAACTCGTTTCGGGCCCGATGCCGGAAAAAGGAAAAAAACCTTCTGCTGCCGAGAAGGCGGCAGACGCGGCCGTGCCGGGGGGCTGAACCGGAACCATAAACGGTGGAAAGGAGTATCCCATGGAAAACGGCAACAGGGAAAAATCGCTGCCCGAAATCGCCAGGCTGGTGCGCTATCATATACTGACCGCCACCACCCGGGCAGGCTCCGGGCACCCGACCTCGTCGCTGTCTGCAACCGAATTGATGACCGCCCTGTTTTTTGGAGGGACTTTCCGCTACACCGTCGACGATCCGGACCACCCGAACAACGACCGAATCGTTTTTTCCAAGGGGCACGCATCCCCCCTGTTCTACGCACTTTGGACCGCCGCCGGCCAACTGAGCGAAGAAGAGATGCTCACCTACCGGCAGTTTAACAGTCCTCTGGAGGGGCATCCCACGCCCCGGTTTCGCTTCGTCGACGCGGCCACCGGATCCCTCGGCCAAGGGCTTTCCATCGGTTTGGGCATGGCGATCAACGCCAAATACCTCGACAAGCTCCCGTACCGGACTTACGTACTGCTGGGCGACAGCGAGATGGCTGAAGGGTCCCAGTGGGAGGCCATCCAACTCGCGTCTTACTACAAGCTGGGCAACCTGATCGGAATCATCGATGTCAACCGGCTCGGTCAGCGCGGCGAGACCATGTACGGCCACGATCTTGAAGCCTACCAAAGCCGGATCCGGTCCTTCGGATGGCACACCGTCACCGTCGACGGGCACTCCTTTTCCGAGATCCAGGCCGCCTTCGGCGAGATCCGGGAGGGAACCGGCCAGCCGACCATGATCATCGCAAAGACGATCAAAGGCAAGGGGGTTTCCTTCGTGGAGGACAAAAACGGCTTTCACGGAAAGGCCCTGAGCGAGGACGATCTGAAAAAGGCGCTCGGGGAGCTCGGCCGGGTCGACCGGTCGATGCGGGGGCAAATCCGCCGCCCCGAGGATCTACGGCCGCAGGCACCCGACACCGGGAAAGCAGGCGGCATCGACTACGCCGGCGAGGATACCGTCCCCACCCGAAACGCCTACGGCAACGCCCTGAACCGGATCTATCCGCGGTATCCTGGCATCGTGAGCATCGACGGGGAGGTCAGCAACTCCACCCGCGCAGAGTACTTCAAAAAGGAGCACCCCGACCGTTTTTTCGAGATGTTCATCGCAGAGCAGAACATGGCCGGTGCGGCCCTGGGGCTTTCCTGCCGGGGTAAAATCCCGTTTGTCTCCAGCTTTGCCGCCTTTCTGAGCCGGGCCTACGACCAGATCCGCATGAGCCAGTATTCGGGCGCTAACATCAAGTTCGTGGGCTCCCATGCCGGCGTCTCCATCGGCGAAGACGGGCCTTCCCAGATGGGGCTCGAAGACCTGGCGTTTTTCCGCACCCTGCTTGATTCGGTGGTGCTCTATCCCTGCGACGCGGTCTCCGCCGAAAAGTTGGTGGAGGCGGCGGCCGCCCACGACGGGATCGTCTACATCCGCACCACCCGGGGGGCGACTCCGATCCTCTACGACGCTGAAGAGTCCTTCGAGATCGGCGGCAGCAAGGTCCTCAGGCAGAAGGACGGCGATGTCGCCACGGTGGCCGCCGCGGGGATCACCGTCCGCGAAGCCCTGGAAGCTGCAAAGGCGCTGGAAAAGGACGGCATTTCAATCCGGGTCATCGATCTTTACAGCGTGAAACCGGTGGATGCGCAGACCCTGAAGCGGGCGGCGGCCGAGACCGGCCTCCTGATCACGGTGGAGGACCACGCCGCCCAGGGGGGGCTGGCAGACGCCGTGCGGGAGGCGTTGTCCGCCGAGGGCGTCTGCGTGCATTCTCTGGCCGTGCGCAGGAAGCCCAAAAGTGGCAAACCGCAACAACTACTCGATTTCGAAGAAATCGGCCGGGAGGCGATCGCGGCCAAGGTACGGGAGCTTGCCGGAAAATGAGTCCTGCCGCGCCGACAGCCCCAAAAGAGAGGATGCGCATCGGCATTGCGGCCGACCACGGCGGCTTTGCTCTGAAAAAGTCCATGATCGAGGCGCTTAAAAAGGGCGGGCACGAAGTCGTCGACTTCGGCGCCCACCGGTATGATCCCGACGACGACTACCCGGACCTGGTGGTGCCCATGGCCCGCGCCGTGGCCGATCAGCGGGTGGACCGGGCCGTGGCGATCTGCGGAAGCGGGGTCGGCGCCTGCGTGGCGGCCAACAAGGTCGACGGCGTGCGCGCAGCCCTGATTACCGACTGCTATTCGGCCCGCCAGGGCGTCGAAGACGACGACATGAACGTTCTTTGTCTCGGCGGCCGGGTCACCGGCGCTCAACGGGCCCTGGAACTGCTCGATGCGTTTCTTGGGGCCCGCTTCAAAAACACGGAACGATACCGGCGGCGCCTGGCCAAGGTGGCCGGACTCGGTTCCGGCCCGACGGGGGCCGGTTCATGAAAACCCCCACCCGAAAAAAGGAGCGGCAATGAGCGATAATCCTTTGATCGACATACAGCAGTACGGACAGAGCATCTGGCTCGACGACATTCGGCGCCGGATGATCCTCTCCGGCGAGCTCGAACGGCTCATCGAAGAAGACGGCCTCAGGGGGGTGACCTCCAACCCGAAAATTTTCGACAAGGCCATCGCCGGCAGCGGCGACTACGACGGGGCCGTGGGCGTCCTGGCAAGGCAGGAAAAGAGCGTTGACGAAATCTACCGGGCCGTCACCCTCGCAGACGTGCAGATGACCGCGGACCTTTTCCGCAGCACCTACGAAAGCTCCGGGGGCAGCCACGGCTTTGTGAGTCTGGAGGTCAACCCCCACCTGGCCTACCGCACCCAGGAGACCGTCGAGGAGGCCAGAGCCCTCTGGCGGGCGCTAGACCGGCCCAACGTCTTCATCAAGGTGCCCGCCACCGCCGAAGGCCTGCCGGCCATTCAGCAGCTCGTCAGTGAAGGGATCAACGTGAACGTGACCCTGCTGTTCGGCCTGCCGCGGTACCGAAAGGTTGCCGAAGCCTATATCGCGGGGCTCGAGCAGCGCAAGGCTGGGAAAAAGCCCATAGACCATGTCCGTTCGGTGGCAAGCTTCTTTCTGAGCCGGATCGACTCGCTGGTGGATCCGCAGCTGGAAAAGATCGCCGCAGGCCAGGGGCCGGAAGCACAGACCGCTTCAAAGCTCAAGGGCCGCATCGCCGTCGCCAGCGCCAAACAGGCTTATCAGATTTACCGGGAGCTTTTCGAAAGCGACCGCTTCGCCCGGCTTGCCGACGCCGGGGCAGCAAAGCAGCGGCCCCTGTGGGCTTCGACCAGCACCAAGAACCCGCACTACTCCGACGTCAAGTACGTGGAAGCCCTGATCGGGCCGGAAACGGTCAACACCCTTCCGAAAAAGACCCTGGACGCCTACCGGGACCACGGCAGCCCCGCCGGCCGGCTGGAAGAAGAAGTCGACCAAAGCCGCGAGGTGCTTGTCCAACTCGGGCAGACGGGCATCGACATCGACGGGGTCACCCGGCAGTTGGAAGAAGAGGGGGTCGAAAAGTTCAACAAGCCCTTCGATAGCCTCATGAAGACACTGGCCGAAAAGCGGGCCGAGGCACGAAAACGAGCGCCGGCACCCCAGCAGATCGCCTGGAGCGCATACGGCCGCTCGGTCCAGCGCCGCCTGGACGTTTTCGAAGAAAAAAATTTTGTCCGGCGCCTGCAGCAAAAAGACGTCGGGCTGTGGGCGGCGGACAAGGCTGGACGGCGGATCGTCGGAAAGGCCTTGGGCTGGCTTCATGCCCCGGAGAGAATCGAGGACACGGCAGGGGCGCTTTTGCTGTTTCGCCGGGAAGTGAAAAAGGCAGGATTCAAGCAGGCGGTGCACATGGGAATGGGCGGCAGCAGCCTGGCGCCGCTGGTTTTCCAGAAAAGCTTCGCGTCGGGGAAAGAAGGAATCCCCCTGACCGTGCTCGACTCCACCGACCCTGGGGCGGTTTCGGCCGCAGCCGAAAAGGCCCCTCTCGAGGACACGCTCTTTGTGGTGGCCAGCAAGTCCGGCACCACCACCGAGGCGATTGCTTTCATGGAATACTTCTACGACCGGATCCAAAAGGTCAAAGGCGACGGGGCCGGGGCCAATTTCGTGGCCGTCACCGATCCGGGCACGCCCCTGGTGGCGGCCGCCGGCCGGTACGGCTTCCGGCGGCTCTTTGTCAACGACGCCGACGTGGGCGGCCGGTTTTCGGCCCTGACCCGGTTCGGCATGGTTCCGGCCGCTCTGATGGGCCTGGATATCGAAACCCTGGCAGCCCGGGCGATGATCATGCGCCGGGCCTGCAGGGGCGGTGCCACCATCGAAAACCCCGGTCTGATGCTCGGGGCCGTATTAGGGGAACTGGCTCGCCAGGGGCGCGACAAGGTCACCTTCGTGATGCCGGAAGCCGTTTCCACCCTGGGCATGTGGCTTGAACAGCTCCTTGCCGAGAGCACCGGCAAGCAGGGGACCGGATTGATCCCGGTGGCCGGAGAGCCCCTGGGCGAGGCCGACGTCTACGGCAAAGACCGGGTTTTTGTCGACTACCGTCTCGGCGGCCCGGAGCCGGAACAGAAAGAAAAGATCGCCGCCCTGAAAAATGCCGGCCATCCGGTGATCACCATCGCCATGGCCGACGCCTTCGACCTGGCCCAGGAATTCTACCGATGGGAAATCGCCGTTGCGGCGGCCGGCGCCGTGCTGGGCGCCAACGTGTTCGACCAGCCCAACGTACAGGAGAGCAAGGACAACACCCGCGCTGTCCTGGACGAGGTCCAGGAAACGGGCTCGCTTCCGCAGGAGGCGCCCGATTTCGAAGAAGACGGGGTGGCCGTATACGGTGCAGCCGGTGCAAAGGATCTTCGATCGGCGCTTGAAAAGCTTTTGGAGACGGCAGAAGAGGGAGACTACTGCGCGCTATTGGCCTACATAACAGAAGATCGCACCAACGGCGCGAAGCTTTCCGAAAAACTCCGCAAGCCGCTCCAGCAGCGGATGAGACTGGCCACAACCCTCGGATACGGGCCGCGGTACCTGCACTCCACCGGTCAGCTTCACAAGGGAGGACCCGGCAGCGGTCTGTATCTGATGATCACCGCAGAGGCAGGCGGCGATGGCAAAGTCCCGGGCCGATCCTACAGTTTCGGCGAACTTCGGCTCGCCCAGGCGATCGGAGATTTTCAGGCCCTGAACCAGCACGGCCGGCGGGTTCTTCGCTTCCACGTGCGAGCGGACGCGGCCGCCGGCCTGGACCGGATCGGGCAGGCCTTGACGGCCGGCCTTGACCGGCTCGGCAAACCGAAGGCGGAGGAGGCGTCATGAACCGAAGCAAGAACGGATGCGACCTCGGCCTGATCGGCCTCGGCGTGATGGGTCGAAACTTTCTGCTCAACATCGCAGACCACGGCTTTTCCGTGGCCGGATACGATCTGGACGGCGAAAAGGCAAAGCGTCTGGAGCAGGAAAAGTCCCCGGACCACGACATCCGTCCGGCCGGGAATCTGGCAGGGTTCATCGACGAGCTGAAGCGGCCCCGGGCGGTCATGCTCCTGGTTCCGGCAGGAGATCCGGTGGATACGGTGCTGAAGGAGCTTTCTCCCCGCCTGGATCCGGGGGATATGATCGTCGACGGGGGCAACTCCCATTTTACCGACACGGAGCGGCGGAGCCGCTTTATGGAGGAAAAGAGCCTGCTCTACATGGGCGCCGGCATCTCCGGCGGAGAGGCCGGCGCCCGCAACGGGCCGAGCATCATGCCGGGGGGGCCTTCCGAAGGATATGAACGACTGGCGCCGATCCTCGAAAAGGCCGCGGCCCACGTGGACGGAGAACCGTGCGTGGCCCACATGGGAAAAGGTTCCGCCGGCCACTACGTCAAGATGGTGCACAACGGCATCGAATACGGCGTTATGGAGTTGATTGCCGAGGCATACGACTTTCTCAAGCGGGGTCTCGGCCTGAGTGCCCGGGAACTTGCGGAAGTGTTCGAGAAATGGAACGGGGGGCCGCTGAAGAGCTATCTGGTGCAGATCACCGCCCGCATCTTTTCCAAGACCGACGAGGGGACCGACCGGCCCCTGGTCGAGCAGATTCTGGATGCGGCCAGGCAGAAAGGGACCGGCCGGTGGACCAGTCAGGAGGCCATGGCGCTGCAGGCGCCCACCCCCACCATCGACGCGGCGGTGGCCATGCGCAACCTGTCGGCCGACACGGCGGCGCGGGAAAGGACCGCCCGGGTTTTCCCCGACCCGGTAGCGTCACCGGCCGGCTCCCGGCAAGACTGGATCGAAGGACTCGGCCGGGCCCTGCACGCAGGCATGATCCTCACCTTCACCCAGGGGATGAACCTGCTGGCAAAGGCCTCGGCGCAATACGGCTACGGCCTCGATCTGTCCACCGTGGCCCGCATCTGGCGGGGCGGGTGCATCATCCGCACGTCGCTGCTGGAGGAGATCCGGGCCGCCTACGAAAAAGACGCCGGTCTTTCCAACCTGATGCTCGACCCGGACCTTGCCCGATCCCTGAAGCGCCTGCAAACGTCCCTTCGTTCGGTCTGCGCCGCGGCCTGCAAAGCCGGCATCCCCGCCCCGGGGTTTGCGGCCTGCCTGGGATACTTCGACGGCTTTCGCAGTGCCAGGCTTCCCGCCAACCTGGTCCAGGCCCAGCGGGACTACTTCGGTTCCCACCGATACGAGCGGGTCGATGCAGAAGGCACCTTTCACACCGACTGGGAGGGGCCGTGAGAAGAGGCGCTGTAGGGCTGGGAAGCTCAGAGGCTGTTGAGCTGCCGCTGCCTTCTCATGAAAGCTGTTTAGCCGCCCAGCAAGACCGAAAATTTCGAAATGGGGTCCTATTCGTCCCCTCTTCCGGTAGGCCGGTGCGGTGCCCGGCTCTGCAACAGACGTCGAGGCAAACGATGCCGCTTCGGGGCGGGTAAGATTACAATTTAAAGACTTGCTGTCTTGGCGGATGCTCCGCCTTGCGAAGGCCGCAGGCCAACGACGTATGAACCACATTTACGAGGATCATGAAATGATGAGCCGGGCAGCGGCTGCGCTGTTTGCCGACTGTGCCCACCGGGCGATCGAAGAACACGGCCGGTTCATCGTGGCCCTGTCCGGCGGCGGCACCCCCATGCGCACCTTCCAAGTGCTGGCCGAAGCCCCGTTTCGCGAGTCGGTAAACTGGCCCCGGCTGGAAGTGTTCTGGAGCGACGAGCGCTGCGTGGGGCCGAAGGACCGCCGAAGCAACGCCCGCAACGCCCGGCGCGATCTTCTCGACCGGGTGGCGATCCTCCCCGATCGCATCCACCGGATCGAATGCGCCGATTCTCCTGCCCGGGCCGCGGTCGATTACGAGGAACGGATCCGGGGGACGTTCGGCGCCGGTGCGCCCCGCTTCGACTTGATCTTTCTCGGACTGGGCTGGGACGGGCACACGGCTTCGATCTTTCCCGGCAGTGAGATCGTCTACGACACGATCCGGTGGGTCCGGGAGGTGGAAACCACCGGATCCGAACCCGACCGGGTAAGCTTTACCCCCTTTCTCATCAACCAGGCGGCCGTGGTGGTGTTTCTGGTCA
>CBFCZJ010000073.1:0-13288 GCA_965602445.1 uncultured Desulfobacterales bacterium
ATGACCTTTACGGTCGACCGCGGCGCATTCGGTGACCTGGGCATATCGCTGGAATATGAGTCGGTGATGCTTCGGGTCGACGCCCGGTCCGTCGTCGGCAAGGGATATGCACAGCGCGTCGGGGGCCGGTTTTTCGATCCGGATCTCCAAGGACTCCTTGCGGTGGTGGAGCCCGTTTTTGATCAGGTTGCCGACGATCTGCCGGAACTTTCTCTCGTCTTGAAACATCTCGGTTTCGACCGCCGCCGGAGTGACGGCCATGCGTACGCCGATGCCGGACAAAAAAACCTTCAGTTTTCCGGCCTCCGGAGACCGCCGCAGCTCTTCAGGAACTCTCTGAGACAGGGTTTCCAGCACGTCCATCAGGACCTCGCAAGTCACCTGCACCGGCGCAAAATGACAGCATGCGCAAAATCCGGCTTCGGAGCGGCCGACTTCCAGCAGATCGTAGAGCATTTCACGCGTTTTCTGGGTGCTGCGAAGCATTCGGTTCAGTGTTCTCTGCTGCCGCTCGGTGAGCGGCCCGTATTTGTCCGCTCTTTCCAGCAGCGCGCGGGCGCCGGTTTCGATGACGGCAATGGGATCCTTGAGCTCGTGAATGAGAAACTCGATCTTCAGGTTTTCGAAAAAACCGCCGCTGCCTTTTTTCATGCTATTGTTTCGGGGCGGCTTGGAATGATGCTTTGCCATGGTCTCTTTCGCCTCTATCAAGGAAGCTTTTCTACATTTTCTCCGGGGGCGTTTCAGCCCCGGAGAAAATGACGGTCATGGTGGTGCCGCCGCTTTCCATGCAGTCGGCGATGCTGTTGCAGCTGGCGCAAAAATCCACGCTTCCGGGGCCGGTTTGGCCTTCGTCGGGAAGGTGCGCGCAGCGTTCGGATTCCATTTGCAGCTTGAAACCGTAACGCTCCGAGAAGATTTTCATCCGAAGAAGATCGAAGCCCTTGCCGCCCGCGTTGAAGTCATAAGGCCGCCGGGAAGAATACTGCATCGGTTCGTAGGAGGTGAAGTAGTTTTCGAAGATCAGCCGCTGGTTTTCTTCGGTAATGCCCACCCCGTAGTCCTTCACCTCCAGTTCCGGGCCCCGGGCGCCGCTGCGGACCGTCACTTCGATCAGGCCTTCGTCCGGGGTGTTTTCCACGGCGTTTCGCACCAGCCCCTCGACGATTTTTTCGAGCACTTCAGCAGGAATTTCCACCGGCGCGGTCGGTTCTATCCGAACCTGGACCCGGCAGGTGCGGTGGGCGAAGCGGGGGCGCAGCGCTTCGATTTGTCCTGCCACGAATCGGTCCAGGGCAATGATCTCGGAGACCGCCTCCCGGGGGCCGAACAGATCCTCGATGCGGCGGCGGATGTGTTCGGCCGCCTCTTCGCTTCCGGTTTCCTCGGCGGCAAAGCTTTCGATCACATCGACGCTGGCATCGAGGATCAGCGACAGCATCCGATGGCTCGTGTAGTCCTTCTCCCGAAGGATGTCTTCGATGGCGTACTGCATGTCCAAAATGCGCTGCAGGTTCCGTTCGGCGCGATCGAGGATTCGGCCGACCGTCGGGTCGCCGGCACCTGCCTGCCGGTGCAGCAGCCCCAGGGACGCCGACAGCACTGAAACCGGGGTTTTCAGCTCGTGGGAAAGGTGATGGATGACCCGGTCCTTTGCCCTATTCAGACTTTTCACCTCTTCATAGGAGCGTTTCAACTCCTCGTTGATCCGCGCATTTTCCACCGGAAGGGCGACCATGCTGGCAACGGCGGAAAGCAGTTCCACGTCGGCTTCGTCGAAGGCGCCGGATTTTTTATTGACCGCACACAGAACGCCGATCATCCGGTCTTGAATCTGGATCGGTACATCAAGCATCATTCGGGTGTTGTAGCCTGCCTTTCGGTCCACGGCGCCGAAGTAATGAGGGCTTTTGGACGTGTCGGGAACCAGGAGAGCCTTTCCGGTGCGGTAGACCTCACCGGCGACGCCCTTGTCGGCGGGAAACCGAACCTCCTTCATCTTGTCGCCGGTTTCACTGTCTTCGAACGCCGCCACCCGAAAGTAGAATTCCTTTCGGGCCTCGTCGAGGAGGATCACCGAGGCGCCTTCGACCTCCAGAAGATCCTGGACCTGGCGGGCGATGAACTCGAGCCGTTTGTCGAGCCGGCGAAATCGATACAGCGCTTCGGCAATCCGGAACAGGGCGTGGTTGACCCGGGCGATCCGCTTTTCCTGGGTGACGTCCCTGAGGATGACCACCTGACCGGCCGGCCGCTGGTGTTCGTCGTAAAACACCGCGCCGTCGAGAACGATGTCCAGCAGCCGCCCGTTTTTTGTCACCCGCTGGGTTTCAAAGCCGTGGACCACCTTTTCCCGCAGCAGCCGCTCGATGCCCTGCCGGGTTTCGGTCCGGCGCTCCGGCGGCACGAACGGGATGATCTTTCCTTCCAGTTCGGCCAGGGTCCATCCGAAGACCTGCTCAAAGGCCGGGTTGAGGTAGGATACGGTGTTGTCGAGGTTGAAGACGAACACCGGGTCGGGAATGAATTCAAGAAAAGCACGATACCGCAGTTCGGCCTGACGGCTGGCTTCGTACTGGCATTCGGCGAGCTTTTTGGCTTCAATCGCGCTTTGGCGGGCGCGGTAATTTTCGGTCACGTCCCGGGAAATGCCGCGGAAACCGACCTTCGATCCGTGTTCGTCGAAAATCAGGCGAGCGGAAGTCTCAAGAATTCGCTTGCTGCCGTCCTTTCGGGTGATCCACCAGATGATGTCTACCAGGTCCCGGCCGGTCCGGTAGATGCGGTTGAAGCTTTCAAAGGCGAGTTCGGCCGTCTTCTCGTCCATGAACTCCCGGAAATTGCGGCCCAGCATCTCTGAACCTTCGTAGCCGAAAATCATACAGAACGCGTTGTTGAAAAAGGTGAAGTTCCCCTTCAGGTCCGTTTCGTAAAACCCGTCGGCCACCTCTTCCATGAAGGCCCGGTAGCGCGCATCCGACAAAAGGTCTTCCGGCGCGTTCGGGCTGCCAGCTGCAGCTGTTTCAGAAGAGGTGGTTTTGTGATTGTCCATACAAACTCCTGCAAAGACGTCCGAAACCCGTCGTGGCCATCGGACCCCACCCGGAGACTGCCCGGCGATGGCCGGGAACTTGCCGCTTTTTCCAGGCTTGAAAACCGCCTTTTTTAACCTGTTTCGCGGAACGCGACACTTTTACAAAATCGCGGCAGCGTTTAGACCGCTTTTCAAATTAACGTTCCGAAAGCAAGGGTTGACGTTTGATTGAACCCATCGGTTCAGTTCTATAAGCCGCACCCCAAGCCCTCTAAGTGGTTCTTATTTTACATATAGGGATTGTCAAACCGCCGATATAGAACCTTGAGTTCGCGGGACGCCAGCACATATCAATCTCTCTCAAATGGAACGAAAATATGACAATCCCTATATGCCAGGGTACCCGAAAGGATGCCGCTGCTTCAAGAAAAACCTGCGCAAGGCGTGCGCGACGCAAAAGGGGGGAGGGCCTGTAACCGAGCGCCCCGCCCCCCCTCCGGCGGCCGATGGATTCCGGCAACCTGCTCTATCGCAGCTGCTTTGGCCTTTCGTCCACCACCCTCAGGGCCTTGCCTTCGCTTCTGGCGATGAACTTGGGCTCCACCAGGTTGACCTCAACGCTGATGCCCATATTGCCCCGGATGTGGGCATTGATCTTGCCTTCGATCTCGAAGCGCTTTTCAGCGCCGAGTTCGTAGATTTCCTTTTTGCCCTCCACCTGGACGACGAGCTGGTCGAGATAGCCTTTTTTCCGGACCACCAGCCGGTACTGGGGTTCGACTTCCGGGATTTCGAGCAGCAGGGATTCGATCTGGGACGGAAAGACGTTCACGCCGCTGATGATGAGCATGTCGTCGGTGCGGCCGAACACCTTGCCCATCTTGACGAAGGTGCGGCCGCAGGCGCACTTTTCCCGGGTCAGACTGGTGATGTCCTTTGTCCGGTAGCGGATCATCGGCATGGCGCGCCGCTGCAGGGAAGTAAAGAGAAGCTCTCCCTTTTCTCCCAGGGGAAGCGGCTCGAAGGTCTGGGGGTCGACGATTTCCGCCAGGAAATGGTCCTCGTTGATGTGCAGTCCGTCCTGGGCTTCGCAGTCGAAGGCGACGCCGGGCCCGCCCAGCTCGGTCAGGCCATAGGCTTCCATGGCCTTGATGCCCATCCGCTCCTCGATCTCTTCTCTCATTTGGCTCGTCCAGGGTTCGGCGCCGAAAATGCCCACCCGCAGGGGCAGTTTCCGCAAGTCGGTTTTCAACTCCGCCGCCCGTTCGGCGATGGTCAGGGCGTAGGACGGCGTCGAACAGAGCACGTTAGCGCCGAAATCCTTCATGAGGGTGATCTGACGTTCGGTCAGCCCCGAACTGGTCGGCACCACTGCGCAGCGAAGCTTGGTGGCTGCCTGGTGAAAGCCGAGCCCTCCGGTGAAAAGCCCATACCCGTATGCATTCTGTACGATGTCGTCCGGCCGGACGCCGGCAGACCAGAAGTTTCGAACCATGCACTCGGTCCATTGGGCCAGATCGTCTTCGGTGTAGGGACCGGTGATCGGTTTTCCGGTGGTTCCCGAAGAGGCGTGTATGCGCACCACCTCTTTCATGGGCACGGCGCACAGGCCGAAGGGATACTCGTCTCTGAGGTCGGTTTTCTCGGTGTAGGGAAGCTTGGCCGCGTCCTCCAGCGTCTTGATGTCCTCTGGCTTGATGCCGGCCTCCTTGAATTTTTTCTTGTAGAAGGGGATCTTTTTTGACACCCAGGCCACGGTCTCCCGGAGCTTTTCCAGTTGAAACTGCTGGAGTTTTTTTGCCGGCATGCATTCGTACTCATCGTTCCAGGGCATTGTGCTCCTCCTTTTTATGAGAAAATCGACGATTCCGGCCCGGCTCTGTCTCCGGTCAGGCCGCTTTTGCGGCGGCGTTGTATCCCATTTCAAACGCCTTCAGGTTCGAATCGAGAAACGCCTGCTTGGTTTTGCGTTTCATCGCTTCCTTGACATGATCGGTGCTCAGCGGAAGGACCCCGGTCTGGACCAGCGAACCGAGTAGAACCATGTTCACCGCCAGGACGTTTCCGGCTTCCTTGGCCAGGGAGGTGGCGTTAAAAGCGATGAGCCGGGCGGTTTTTTCCCGGATCAGCCGCTGCAGTTCGGCCAGGTCAGGATAGCGCCCCTGGCCGATGTTGACGGTAAACGGCATGAGCGGGGCCGTGTTGGTGACCACCACGCTATCCTTGTTGCATTTGCTCAGGGCACGCAGGGTCTCTGCCGGTTCGAAGCCGACCAGAATATCGGCCTCCCCGTCGGAGATGATCGTGCTTCTTGCGTCGCCGAAGACCAGCGCCGATTCGACCACGCCTCCGCGCTGGGCCATGCCGTGGATTTCACTCATTCTGACAGGGATGTCTGCAATCAGGGCCGCTTCGCCAAGAACGCTCGATGCCAGCAGGTTGCCCTGGCCGCCGACGGCTACGATGATCAGTCGTGTGGGTTCCATGGTGATTGTCCTGCCTCGCTTTTCTCGGGGTTGAGTCCTGCCTTCGGCAGCGCCGGAGGCAGGACTTGGGAACAGTTCAGGAAACTGTCAAATTTTGCCTGTTTGTCTGTATGATGGTTTTCTCATGAACGCGCTTGTTTTTTCGCGCAGCGCGAAACTTGTCATCAGATCGCCTCAACGTTCATTACGCAGACACTTTTGCCGGGACGATGGCGCGCTCCGGGCAGATCTGCGCGCATACCGCACAGCCCGTGCAGAGAGTCGCGTCGATCTTGACCCGGTCCTCCCAGATGTAAAACGCCGGACAGGCAAGGGAATTGATGCAGTCCTTGTGATTCTTGCACTTGTCGCCGACCGCAAACGGCTTCTTTTTGGGAAGCTTCAGGGACCGGGCATACAGCGCGCAGGTCTCCTGGGAGATGATTACCGAGACGCCCTTGAAGTCGACGGCTTCCTTGATGGCCTCGATGCTCTTTTGGACCTTGTAAGGCTTGATGACCGTCACATGGGGAACGCCCACCGCGCGCACCACGGCTTCGATGGAGACCTGCCCGTAGCCGTCCATTTCGAGCTGCTTCATGTCCACCCCTGGGTGGGGTTGATGCCCTGTCATGGCGGTGGTCCCGTTGTCGAGAATGACCAGGGTCAGGTTGTGGTTGTTGAACACTGCATTGACCAGCCCGGGAATGCCCGAGTGAAAGAAGGTCGAATCGCCGATGAAGGCGACCACTTTTTTGTCGGTGACTTTGGAAAACCCGGCCGCCGTTCCCACCGAAGAACCCATACAGATGAGAAAGTCTGCGGCTGACAAGGGGGGGAGCAGGCCGAGGGTGTAGCAGCCGATGTCGGTGGGAAAGATCGTCTCCATGCCTTCGGTCGCTTTGCGGACCTCATAGAAAGTGGCCCGGTGGGAGCAGCCGGCGCAGAGCGTCGGCGGACGCTGGGGAAGTTCGGGGACGTCGGAGACATCCACCGGTGCCGGAGTCCGGTCTTCGATGCCGAAGTAGCGGGAGATCACGTCCCGGACCTGGGCCGGGTTGTATTCGTACAGGCGGGTGAACAGGTCGCTTCCCTTGCCGTGGATCGGAAGCGTCAGCCCGGCCTCCTGGGCCAGGGCCTTGATCGCTTCTTCCAGGTATGGTTCGCCTTCTTCGACGATGAGTACTTTTTCGCATTCGCCGACGAATTTTTTGACCATCTGCTCGGGAATCGGGTGGGAAAAGCCGAGGCGCAGGATCCGGACCCGGTCGGCCAGGTTCAGTTCCTTTACCGCGTCGGTGACGTATCCGTAGCTGACGCCGTTGCAGACGATGCCCCAGACGCCCTGACCCTCGATGAAGTTGTAGGGCGTCTTTTCTGCAAGCGCCATGGCCTGGTCGTAGTGCTCCAGAAGCTTGACGTGCAGTTTGCGGGAGACGGCGGGGACGGTGACCAGATTCAGCGGATCCTTGGCAAAGTCTCCCTTGGTTTTCGGCGCACGGATCTTGCCGAACTGGACGACGCCGGTGGAGTGATTGATTCGGGTGGTGGTTTGAAACAGCACCGGTTCGGCCAGCTGCTCGGAGAGTTCGAATGCGTAGCCGACCATCTCCTTGGCCTCGGCCACCGACGAGGGCTCGAGCATGGGAAGGCCCGAGATCTTCGCGTAGTAGCGGTTGTCCTGTTCGTTCTGGCTGGAGAACATGAACGGATCGTCTGCGGTCAGCACCACCATTCCGCCTTTGACGCCGACATAGGCCAGGGTCATGAGGGCGTCGGAGGCGACGTTCAATCCGACGTGCTTCATGACGGCCATGCTGCGAACGCCGCAGTTTGCCGCCGCCGCCGATACCTCCAAGGCCACCTTTTCGTTGGTGCTGTATTCGAAGTAAAGGTCGCTTTCCTTGGACATCTGGAAAAAGTTCAAGGAAAGCTCTGAAGACGGGGTGCCCGGATAGGTGCTCGCAAAGGCGATGCCGGCCTCCACGGCGCCCCTGGCGATGGCTTCATTGCCCAGCAGAAACGTTTTTTTGCCTGGTTCATCGGTCAGTAGCTTGTGCATGATGTGGTCCTTGTCATCGAAGATTTTGGGGTTGCAGGAAAAAACCGCCGTCGCGCTGTGATCGACGTTTCGCGTGGTGCGAAACACGACAAGAAAATGATCTCAGGTAAGCCAGGGCTCCGCCGAGGCAAAGGCGCAACGGGTGAGACTACTTTTTTCATGGCTCCTTAAAAGGGCGGTTCAACGGCTAAACGGGATTTAGTTGATGAATATGAAGCTACATTACAGCTACATCATTTTGGCGTCAATAAAAAAAACTCAGCTCGCTTTGCCGTCGGGCAGCAATTCGAGAAAAGCGCCGGCAGTGAGAACCCGAAACAAGGGATAAAGAGGGTTTTTTCGATACAGGGCCAAAGTTTGCTGATGAATTTCCTCGGTGAAGGCGGTGGTGCAGTCTGAAAGGATCACCGCTTTGAAATCATGGCAAAGTGCGTCCATGGCGGTGGTCAATACGCAAAAATTGGTGGCGATACCGGCAACGGCACACAGGGTTACGCTCCGCTGCCGGAGCCAGTCTTCCAGTCCCGTATCGAAAAATGCCGAAAAGCGGGGCTTGGGCAGCCAGAAATCTTCGGCGGTCCGGTCCAGTTCATCGATGATCTCCGCCCCCTGGGTTCCTTTCAGGGAATGGGGGGGCATCCGTCCGGTGAAGATGAAGTCGTCTTTGTCAAAGGCGTCGGTGGAAAAGACCACCGGCCAATTTAGGCGTCGGAATTCTCCGCTCAGACGATTGATCGGTGCGATGATCTCACGGGCCAATGGTGTGATGGGCAGATGGCGCTCTGCCACGAAGTTGTCCTTGACCATGTCGATGATCAACAGGGCAGGTTTGTCCGGCGGGGTGTCCAACGCTTCAGGGGGCAAGATCACTTCCTCTTTTTCGGGAGCTCTTTACGGGCGGGCTAAAGCCCGCCCCTGCGAGGCCGCGGCCGGTGCACAGGTAGGGGCGGGCTTTACGCCCGCCCGTATACCTGGCGAGTGTTGACCGACAGATTCTATTTGCCTTTGAACTCCGGCCGCTTTCGGCCCAGAGACGACAGCCCTTCCAGAGCGTCTTGCGTGGAAAAAATCTCGGCCAGGCGGCCGAGCTCGATTTCCACGGCCTCGGCCATCGGTTTGCCCTGCTGGGCGTCGATGATCTCATCGGCCAGCTTGAGGGCCAGCGGCGCTTTGTAGCCGACGATCTTGAGGGTTTTTCCGGCCAGCTTGTCGTCGACCCCTTCGGGCTTTTCACCGGACAGAAGCCGGTCGACGTTTTTCCGGCTGCAGACATCGGCCAAGGGTTTGAACCGATCCGGGATCGGCCGGTCTTTGTACTTTTCGGGCCTTTTGCCGCCGGACAAGTCCGATATGGCCGCATCGACTTCTGCGGGCTGCACCAGCTTCGTGACGATGCCCAGTTCTTCGGCCTCGGCCGCGGAAAGCCCAGCGCCGGTGAAGGTATAGTACTTGGCCAGCTCAGGGCCGGCATGCCGGGAAAAGCGAAGCATTCCCCCCAGTCCGGGATAGATGCCGATCCCGGTTTCCGGAAAGGCCATGGAACCGGCCGGGGTGGCCACGATGGCCTGACAGGCCAGGGCCAGTTCGCTTCCCCCGCCCAGGGAAAGCCCGTCGAGCAGGGCCACCGTCAGCTTGTCGCTGTTTTCGATCCGAAGGAACAGTTCGTGTCCTTTCCGGGTGAAGTCGACGATGTCGCCGATGCGGCCGGCCTTGATGTTCTTGACGAAATAACGGATGTCGGCCCCGGCCACGAAGGCCTTGCCGGCGCCTTGAAAGACGATGACCTTGACCGCCGGATTCTGCTCGGCGGCGGCAAACCGGTCCTCGAGTTGGGAGACCAGTTCTTCGTTGAGGGCGTTCATGGCCTCGGGCCGGTTCAAGGTGATCAAGGCGGTTTCGCCTTTGACCTCCAGGTCGACGAAGTTGAAGGCAAACGGCCTGCCCAGCTCTTTTTGTTTGCGGATGATTTCCGGGATGTTGAAATCCGGGTACTTGTCGCCGATTTTCCGCACCACCTCGAACGTCCGGTCGATGCCGATCTTGTTCATGATTTCAAAGGGGCCCTGGATCCAGCGAAGCCCGATCTTGGCCCCCCGGTCGGTGTCCTCGATGGTGGCCACCCCTTCATCGACCAGGGCCCCGGCCACCCCCAGGCATACGCCGTAGAGCCGGTCCACGACCGCGTCGAGCTTGGCTTCGTCGACATCACCCTCCAGGGGCCAGTTTTCTTTTTTCTCCATCTGGGCCTTGAGAATGTCAGCCGGCGCATAGAACGGCCCAATTTCGTTTCCGAGGGTGGTGGCGGAATGCACGGCAATGGGAATGCCGGTGACGTTCATCAGCTGAAACGGGCCCATGCCGATCTTGAAGGCCCGCTTGGCGCCTTCTTCGATGGTGGGAATGTCCGCCACTTTCTCTTCGAGCAGCCGCGCCGCTTCGTTGAGAAACGGTACGAAGAAGCGGTTGACGGCAAATCCCGGCGCGTCCTTGACCACGATGGCCGTCTTGCTGTGAAGCTTGGCGGCCAGCATCGATTTGGCGACGGTCTCGACGCTGGTCCCTTCGTGGGGAATGACTTCCAGGAGGCGGTTTTTGGCCGGGTGATAGAAATAGTGGAGCCCGATGAAGCGGTCGGGCCGGGAGGTCAGGTCGGCAAAGTCCCGAACGTAGAAGCTGGAGGTGTTGGTGGCCAGGATCGTCTTCTCGTCGCAGATGTCGTCTAGGCGCTTGAACAGGTCGGACTTGACCTGTTTGTCTTCAAAAACCGCCTCGATGACCAGGTCGGCGTCTGCCACCGCCTTCATGTCGGTGGTGGCCTGAATCCTGGACAGTACCGTCTCCACCTGGTCGGGGGTGAAAATTTTTCTTTCGACGCCCTCGTTGAGCAGGCCTTTGATGGTGTCGAGTCCGCGCTGGACGAACTCCTCCTTGACATCGACCATCACCACGTTGATCCCTTCCTGGGCGATCTTTTGGGCGATGCCGCTTCCCATGTTGCCTGCGCCGATGACTGCAATCTTTTCGATCTGTGGCATACTCTCTCCTCCAAAAGAAGGTTCAAAGGTTCAGAGGTTCAGGGTTCCCAGCGGCCGCTTTGCGGCGTTCCGGGTTTAATGGGCGCGAAGCGCCTGATCGGTAAAGGGATCTGCCCTTCGATCCCTTTACCGATTTTTCCATTCCGGCTTTCGCTTTTCATAGAAGCTGGCGATGCCTTCCTGGGTGTCCTCGGTTTTCATCAGTTTTTCGAGGAACAGGCTGCTGACTTTTTTCACCGCGCTGGGAAAGTCGAGCCCCAGGTGGTCTTTCACGGCCTTTTTGTTGAGCCGGAGAATGAGGGGGCTGCAGGCGGTAAATTCGCCGACCAGCCGCTCCACTTCTTCGAAGAAGGCATCCTGCTCGGTCACCTGACCGACGAACCCCATGGCCTGAGCCTCTTCGGCCGAGTAGATCCGGCCGGAAGTGCAGACCTCGATCGCCTTGGCCGGTCCGACCAACAGCGGAAGACGAATGGCCGCATAGGGGGGCAAAAAGCCGAGCTTGACTTCGGGCTGGCCGAATTTGGCCTTCTTGCCGGCGACAACGACGTCGCAGGCGATGGCATATTCCATGCCGCCGCCGAGGCAGGCCCCATGGACTGCGGCAACGGTGGGCACCTCCAGGTTTTCGATCAACGAAAGCGAACGATTGAACGCGTCGATCATCGTGCCGGCCATCTCCGGCTTGTGGTCTCCCACGTCGACCCCGGCGCACCAGCTTGCCCCTTCACCGAACAGGACGACGCATTTGAGCTCCGCGTCGGCTGAAAGCGACTGGAGCACTCCGATGAATTCCTTCATCATGTCGATGTTGAACACATTGTGCTTGGGCCGGGCAAAGGTGATCCGCGCCACCCCTTCCGCCTTCTCGAATTTCAGATGTTGTAAGTCCGCCATGATTTCCCCCTCTAGAAAAGGTTGATTGGTTGATTGGTTGATTGGTTAAATGGGAAGGCGGCCTTCGAGCGTTCGTCAGGCTGCCTCTCTTCCGAAACACTGCAATTTCATTGGTGTCTTTCCCACTCAACCATTTGACCACTTGACCAATCAACCAGCCTGAACAATCCAGCCGCCTACGCCGGCTCGAACACGTAATTGAGCTGGCCGTTGGACAGTTCGTTTGCCCGGGTCTTCATCGCCATGCCGATCGAAAGCTTTTCCTCGGGCAGGCCGTCCGCGATGCGGCCAAACACCTTGAAATCTCCGTAGTCGAGCAGGGCGATGCAGTACGGCAGGTCGTTTTCAAAGCCCACCGGGCCGAACTGAAGCCGGCTGTAACTCACCAGCTTCCCGGTGCCGGCGACTTCAAACCATTCTATGGTTCCGGGCAGGCACTTGTAGCATTCGGCCCGGGGCGGAAAAAAGACCTTACCGCAGTCCGTGCAGCGGGTTCCCATGATCTTTCCCTGCTCCAGGTAGCCGATAAAGTCGTTGACCTTGGAAATACCGGTAAAGCTGACCGTTCCGAACTTCTTGAACCGGTCGTCGATGTCTTTTTTGCCTCCCATGGTGTTACCTCCCCAGAATCGTCACGTTTCCGTAAAGTCCGACGCCGCCGATGTTGTGAACCAGTCCGATTTCCGGGCTCTTGACCTGAATGTCGCCGGCCTCCTCCCGGAGCTGAAGCACGATGGTGCGAATCTGGGATCCTCCGGTGGCCCCGATGGGATGCCCCTTGGACAAAAGACCGCCGTCGACGTTGACCGGAATCCTTCCCTCTTTGTAGGTCTCCTTTTCCCGGATCAGCTCGACGCCTTTTCCCGGCTCGGCAAAACCCAGGTTTTCGTAGGCCATGAGCTCGGCAATGGTGAAGCAGTCGTGGACTTCTGCCACGTCGATGTCTTTCGGCCCCACGCCGGCCATTTCGTAAGCCTGGCGGGACGCTTCCTGGGCCGCGGCAAGACCGGTGAAAAGGTCGCGGCCGGCCAGGTTGACGCTGGTGCTGGCCGCACCGACGCCCAGGATCCAGACCGGCTTTTTACAGACCGCCTTGGCCTTTTCCTCGCTGGCCACGACGATGCAGGAGCTGCCGTCGGCGTTGGCGCAGCAGTCTCCCACCCGCAGCGGGGAGGCCACCGGTCCGGCCATCCGGCTTTCCGGGTCGGTGAAGCTTTCCATGGTGACCGGTTTGCGGAAGACGGCTTTGTCGTTGAGCTGGCCGTAGGTGGCGGCCTTGACCCGGATTTGGGCCAGGTCTTCGGGGGTCGTCCCGTATTTGGCCATGTGCGCCTGGGCATACATGGCGTAATAGGCCGGCATCATCGTGCCAAATGGGCTTTCCCACTGAATGTCGGCCCCCCGGCCCATCCGCTCCTGGGACTCGGAAGAGGAAATTTCGCTCATCTTCTGGAATCCGATGACCGCCACCGAATCGTGGAGCCCGGATTTTACCAGGGAATAGGCCAGACGCAGCCCCATGCTGCTCGATGAGCAGAGGCTTTCCACGTAGAACGTGGGCTGGGGATTGAGACCGAGGTATTCTGCCAGCACCCCGGCCGGAGACCGCTGCTTGTCGTATTCGGGCGCGCTGCAGACCACCGAGGCGCCGATGTCTGCCGCCGCCAGACCGGCGTCCTTCATGGCGGCGCTGAAGCCCTCGAATGCCAGTTCTCGGATCGAACCCGGATAGCTGCGCACAAATGCGCTCTGCCCGACTCCGATGATTGCGACTTTTCCCATGGTGTCCTCTCGT
>CBFCZJ010000074.1:0-13221 GCA_965602445.1 uncultured Desulfobacterales bacterium
AGTGCTTCCACACCAAGCTGATCACCACCCACCCCATCGCCAAGATGGAGCAGGACAACGTCATCCATATCGAGTTCGACGAGCACCACGCCGTCGAAGACGCCGAGCGCATCGTGAAGATGGCCATCGACAACTTCGAAAACCGCGGCTCGGAGGTCATGATCCCGAATCAGAAAAACGTCCAGATCGCCGGCTTCGGCGTCGAGTCGATCGAGTACCACCTGGGCGGCACCTTCCGCGGCACCTACTATACCCTCAACGACAACATCATCAACGGCCGAATCCGGGGTGTGGCCGGCGTGGTCGGGTGCAACAACGCCCGGACCAAGCACAACGAGGGGCACATCGAAGTCGTCAAGGAGCTGATCAAAAACGATGTGCTCGTACTGACCACCGGCTGCAACGGCATCGCCTGCGCCATGGAAGGCCTGCTGGTGCCGGAAACCGCCGGAGTCTTCTGCGGTCCGGGACTGACCGAGGTCTGCGAGACCGTGGGGATCCCGCCGGTACTGCACCTGGGCTCCTGCGTCGACAACAGCCGGATCCTGCTGGCAGCCACCGAAGTGGTCAAGGCCGGCGGTCTGGGCAAGGACATTCGGGACCTGCCGGTGGCCGGCAGCGCACCGGAGTGGATGAGCGAAAAGGCGATCAGCATCGGCCACTATTTCGTGGCCTCCGGCGTCTACACGGTGTTCGGCGTTACACTGCCGGTATCCGGGGCCCCGGTTTTCCAGGACTATCTGTTCAAGGAATTGGAAAAAACATACGGCGGCATGTGGGACCTGGAGGTCGACCCGATCCTCCACGCCCGGAAGATGATCGCCCACATCGACAAAAAGCGAAAGGCGCTGGGCATCGACAAGGCAAGAGACCGGGTCCTGATGAGCATGGAAGACCGGATGAAGCTGGAGGCATAAGCCAACGCCGGCACCCGATACTGAACCCCATAAACGGAAAAATCCTCAACGAAGGAGGAACGCATGTCGAGATTAGTTGCATTTGCCGCCATCCAGGGTGGCTACAATATCGTCTCCAAGGTGGAAGGAAAGTACCAGCGCGCGCTGGATACTTACGACGCCGACACCCAGGTCGGGTTTCCCAACACGGCCTATTTCCTGCCGGTCATCTACTCCCTGCTCGGAATCAAGGTGGAAACCCTCGAGGACATAAAAAAACCGCTGGAGATCGCCCGCAAGCTGCTCCCCCCCCATGTCAAGGGCAAACACCACCTGCCCTATCTCGGGCCCCTGCTGGACGCCGGCATGGCCGCCCTGTTCGCCTTCGAGATCGAAGAGGCGCTTCGCTATCTCAACGATCCTGAGTTTTACCTGCATTCGGAGGAGATCGACCAGGACGCCGGCAAGATCTGGCTGGGCGCGGCCGACGACACGGTGTTTAGAAAGCGCGGCGTGGAGTTCGTCGACGGCTCGGCTCCGGGCTTTGCCGCCATCGTGGGCGCGGCTCCCGATGCCGAGACCGCCAAGCTGATCGTCGAAGAATACCAGCGCCGGAGCCTGTACATCTTTCTGGCCGCCAACCAGAACGGAACCACCGTGGCCGAACAGCTTTTGGAAGCCGGCGTGCAGATCGGATGGAACACCCGGATCGTTCCCTTCGGACCGGACATCTCTTCTGCCATCTTCGCCCTCGGATTTGCCAACCGGGCGGCCATGGCCTTCGGCGGCGTCAAGCCCGGCGACTACAAACGGATGCTCCACTACAACAAGGACCGGATCTTTGCCTTCGTCAACGCCCTGGGCGACGTGAACGCAGAATGGGCCGCAGCGGCGGCCGGCTGCGTGAACTGGGGCTTTCCAACCCTGGCCGACACCGATATCCCCGAGATCCTGCCCACCGGTATCTGCACTTACGAGCACGTGGTGGCCAACGTGTCCCACGAGGAAATGGTGCAAAAATCGGTGGAAATCCGGGGCCTCAAGACCACGGTTTCCAAAATCGAAATTCCGTGCTCCTTCGGTCCGGCCTATGAAGGCGAGCGGGTCCGGGGCGACGATCTGTTCATGCAGATGGGCGGAGGAAAAACCCAGGCCACCGAGCTGGTCAAGATGGCCGAGATGAACGATATCGAAGACGGCAAGGTCATCGTCAAGGGCAAGGACATCGGCGATATCAAGGCAGGCGACACCCTTCCCCTGGGAATTTACGTCGAGGTGGCCGGCCGGGAGATGCAGACCGACTTCGAGCCGATCCTGGAGCGGCAGATTCATCACCTGATCAACTACATCCAGGGCATCATGCACATCGGGCAAAGAGACATCGCCTGGATCCGGGTGAGCAAGGTGGCCGTGGAAAAGGGATTCACCTTGAAAGACATCGGGGTCGTCCTCCACGCCAAGTTTCACCAGGATTTCGGAAAGATCCTCGACAAGGTCCAGGTCACCCTCATGACCGACAAAAAGGATGTCGACGACATCACCAAACGGGCCCGGGCCGAGTACAAGCAGCGCGACGAGCGGGTGGAGACGATGACCGACGAGGACGTGGAAATCTACTACTCCTGCACACTTTGCCAGTCCTTTGCCCCGAGCCATGTCTGCTCGGTGAGCCCCGAACGGACCGGTCTTTGCGGCGCCTACAACTGGATGGACTGCAAGGCGTCCTTCGAGATCAACCCCACCGGCCCGAACCAGCCGATCGAAAAAGGCGAGTGCATCGACCCGGTGCTGGGCCAATGGAAGGGGGTCAACGAATTCGTCTACAAGGCCTCCCGCGGCAACGTGACCCACTACAACTTCTACTCCATCGTCCAAGACCCGATGACCACCTGCGGCTGCTGCGAATGCATCGCCGCCCTGCTGCCGTCGTGCAACGGCGTCATGACGGTCCACCGGGACTATATGGGGGAAACCCCCTGCGGCATGAAGTTCACCACCCTGGCCGGCGTCATGGGCGGCGGGGCTTCGTCGCCGGGGTTCGTGGGCCACTCCAAGTTCAACATCACCCAGAGAAAGTTCATCAAGGGTGACGGCGGACTGCTGCGAATGGTCTGGATGCCCAAAAGCCTGAAAGACGAGATTCGCGAGCGGCTCCTCAAGCGGGGCGAGGAGCTGGGGGTTCCTGATCTGGTGGACCGGATCGCCGATGAAACCGTCGGACTCACCGAGGAAGAGATCCTGCCCTTCCTCCAGGAAAAAGATCATCCGGCCCTGAAGATGGACCCGATCATCGGTGGATAATCGTCGGTCGGCCTCCGGAGAGAACCGCTGTGCGCATTCTTCTCCGGAGGCCGCCGCTCGTAGAATAACTGCATTCGGACAAAACGACTCGCTGACCTATAGAAGGAGACGATTATGGCATTAACCGGTATTCAGATTTTCAAGCTCCTGCCCAAGACCAACTGCAAGGAGTGCGGCGTGCCGACCTGCCTGGCCTTTGCCATGAACCTGGCCTCGGGCAAGGCGGAGCTCGACGCCTGTCCCTATGTCTCGGAAGAGGCCAGGGCGCAACTGGCCGAGGCCTCGGCCCCGCCGATCCGGCCCGTGGCCATCGGTGCTGGAGTCAGAAAACTCACCGTCGGTGGAGAAACCGTCCAGTACCGCCACGAAAAAACCTTTTTCAACCCCACGGGGTTGGCCGCCCTGGTTTCGGCCGACACGGCCGAAGGGGACTTGGCTGCCAAGCTCAAGGCATGGAATGCGCTGCAGTTCGAACGGGTAGGGCTCAATCTCCGTCCCGAACTCGTCGCCGTGAAGGACGCAGGCGATGCCGACAGCTTTGCCGCCCGGGCCAAGCAGATCGCCGAGACCTCCGAGTTCAGCCTGATCCTGATGAGCGAAAACATCGATGCCATGAAGGCCGCGGTCGAGGCCACCGCCTTCAAGCGGCCCCTGATCTATGCCGCCACTGAAGCCAATGCAGACGACTTCGGCGCCCTGGCCAAAGAAAAGGGTCTTCCCCTGGCCGTCAAGGCTGACTCGGTGGAGGCGCTGGTGCCGCTGACCGACAAACTGACCGGGATGGGGCTCAAGGACCTGGTGCTTGATCCGGGGTCCCGTGAGGCCAAGCAGTCCATGGAGGATATGGTGGCCATCCGCAGGGCTTCTTTGAAGGACCTGAACCGATCGGTCGGGTTCCCGACCATCACCTTCCCCTGCGAAATGGCGGCCAACCTCGATATGGAAACTCTGATCGCAGCCATGCACGTGGCCAAGTATGGCGCCATCGTGGTGCTTTCCGATTTTACCGGAGAAAGCCTCTTTCCACTGCTGCTGGAGCGGCTGAACATTTTCACCGACCCGCAGCGGCCGATGACGGTCACCGAGGGGATCTATGAAATCGGAACACCGGATGAAAACTCGCCGGTGCTGGTCACCACCAACTTCGCCCTCACCTACTTTATCGTGTCCGGTGAAATCGAGGCCAGTCGGGTGCCGGCGTATCTTCTGATCAAGGATTCAGAGGGCCTGTCGGTCATGACAGCCTGGGCTGCCGGAAAATTCTCCGGCGACGACGTCGGTATGTTCGTGAAAAAGTGCGGCATCGCCGACAAGGTCAAGCACCAGGAGGTGATCATCCCCGGCTATGCGGCGGCCATTGCCGGAGACATGGAAGAAGAACTCCCGGGCTGGACCATCACCGTCGGTCCCAGAGAAGCCGCCCATATCGCCGGTTTTCTCAAAGCCCGGTAGCAGCCATCGATGCGATGCTGACCAGGACGGCTTCTTGACCGGGCCGTCCTTTCCCGCTCGATACGGAAACGACCGTGCGGTCTTTTGCTTTGAACCATTCCGGGACCGGCCCGGCAAACGACGGTGTCAATATTTCAGGGAAAAAGGGAGGGTTTATGATTCTGGTTGGAGAGAGCTTAAACGTCATTTCGACAAAGATCGGCCGGGCCTTCAAGGAACGAGACCCCAAGCCGATCCAGGAAGAAGCCCTTTTCCAGAAGGAAAAAGGCATGGATTACATCGACATCAACCTGGGACCGGCCAAAAAGGACGGCCACGAGTTGATGCCATGGGTGGTGGAAACGGTCCAGGAAGTGGTGCCGGACATTCCGCTGTGGCTCGACACGTCCAACATCGACGCCATCGAAGCCGGCCTGAAGGTATGCAAGAATCCGCCGGTGATCAATTCCATCATGGCCCGTCCGGAGCGCTATGAGAAAATGCTCCCCATCGCGGCCGAGAACAACGCCGATTTCGTTGCCCTGATGTGGGGACCGGAAGGTCTTCCCAGAGACGAGAACGAACGTGCGGCTCTGGCCGTGGAACTGCTGTATGCGGCCAACGAGGCCGGCATTCCCAACGAGAAGATCTGGGTCGACGGCATCGTCACCCCGGTCAATATCCAGCAGCCGCAGCTCATGAGCTTGATGGAGTTCCAGGGGATGCTCCAGGACATCGCCCCCGGTGCCAAGAGCACCTGCGGCCTGTCGAACATCTCAAACGGCCCGCCGTCTCATCTGCGCCCGATTTTGAACCAGACCTACATGGTCATGCTCATGAAAAACGGCATGTACTCGGTGATCTCCGATCCGCTTGACGAGCAGCTGACCGCCATCGCCAAGGGACAGCGCCAGGACATCGTCGATCTGATCTACGGGATGCTCGATGGGCAAGAGCCGGATATTGGAAGCCTTTCCAAGGAGCTGCAGGATTACGCCAAGACAGTGAAGGTCATTCTCGGAAAGACGCTTTACTCCGACTCCTGGCTGCAAATCTAACCGCGCATTCTGCTGTTGAGTGCTGCCATCGAGGGCCCTGTTCTTCTTGAACGGGGCCCTTTTGTTTTCGGCTGGGAAGCTGGGAGGCCAGGACGCTGGAAGGCATAATACCGGAAAGCTTTTAGGAAGGAATTTTCCTGGATTTGTTTGACTTTCAAAGGCGCCCCGTAAGGTTTTTGTTTTGAAGCGTCCCAGCTTCCCAGCCTCCTCGCATCCCAGCAGGGCCGGGGCCGGCGCTATTCTTCTTGAAAATGGCCGGGCCCTTTGTTAGTTTATTCACTAGATGCGGAAGGGGTTTCAGAGAGGGTGAAATGATCAAATCCAGGGCGCTGGAAGTCAACCTCGCCGAGTATCACGTCGACGTCCGGATCGATCCCAAATACCAGCACCTTCAGGACGTCATGTCCCGCTACTATGGGATCATGGACGGCTTCAACACCTTTCTCAAAGAGCTTTCCCACCCCTACAAGAACTGGCAGTTCATCGTACGCGAAACCCGGAACTACTCCCTGAACTACTTCCACCTGATCCGCTCCCACCGGCAAGGGGCGAAGGCCGCGGCGATGTTCATCGACGTGTTTGCAGACGCCATCGCCGAAACCAGCCATGCCGACGTTCGGATCGACGCCGCAGACAACCTCTTGTTGTTCCTGCAGAAAATCATCAAAGAATCCGGCGGCCAGTTTGAAGCGTTCCTGCCGGTGCTCCAGGCGACGTTCGATCGGATTCGAGATCTTCGCCAATCCGATTTTTTTCTGTTTGTAAAAAGCTACTATCCGCTCGACCGCATTGCCGAGGCGTTCTTGCAGAACGCCCCGGAATCGCTCACCGGGGTAGAGCCTCTGAACCGGCTCTTGATCCGCTACTTCCGCCAGACCTACGACTACTGGCTCGATGAGGATGACCCCTGGCAGTGGTTCTGCCGGGAAACCGTGGAAGCCGGTGATCCGCATGCCTGCCTCGGCTTTTTTTCCGACATCTCCCACGGCGCCATCAAAGAACACCGAGCCCGGTTGGAAGCGATCATCAAAGAGTGGTCCGCCGGCGGCATCGGTCTGCTCGAGGAGCTTCTGAGCCTGCCGGGCCACAACCGGATCGTCGAGAATTACCGGGCCCTTCCCCAGAAGCTGCTCGAAGCCGGTGAAACCACCAGCCAGGGCAATCAGTGGAAAGTCTTTTTCCTGTTCCACATCATGAACATATCGGGGCTGTCCCTGATTCATGAAGAGGCGCTTCGGGACATCAACCGGACCCTGAAACGGCTCTTTAACCAGGAAAAAGACTGGAATCTTCGAAAGTTGATCCAGAAAACCTTTACCATATTGAAAAACCGCACCCGCCAGTTTCCGACCATCGCGCTGAACTGCGTGTTGAACATGGGCAAGGGCGTCTATAGCACCGATGAAATCGACCTGATCAATTTTTTTATCGATTCGGTCATCGATCTGGGCTTCCAGTCTCCAAACCTGAGCGGCGTCGGCGACGACTGGCAGGTGAAGGTCAACAACGCCCACATCCAAAACATCCGAACCTGGCTGGGCTTGATCGAGATTCATCCCAAGTGGTCGACCCGTCTTTTGTCGAGTCTGATCATCAACCTGTCGCTGGGGGGGGTCTTCATCAAGGACACCGACCTTTTCCCTCGGGACATCACCCGGTTGCTCAACAGTGAAATCGGTCCGGTCTTCAATCTTGCCAAGCAGCTGGCGCGCCTGTTTCCGGTCTACTTCAACGATATCGGCGCCGAAGGAAGCCTGCGGGACATCTCCACGCAGATCGACGAGGCCTGCCACCGCAAGGATGTGCTGATTCACTTCCTTCGAAAGCAGAGCCACGTGGAAGGCAGCAACCAGGTGCTCGCGCTGATGGAAAAAACCCTGGGCTTCTGGGAGTCCCGAAAGAAGGCCGACCTCAAGCCGTTGGTTCCTCCCTATATCTACAACCAGATCGCCGAAAAAGGCCCTTATATCGACGGCGTCCATCGGATCGTCTCCAAACTGGCTGACGAGGGCCTTCGGATCCCGAACGATCTGTTGAAAAGGCCGGAAAAAGACCTCCATCGTCGCCTGGCAGAAATTTCGAATGTTTCCGAGGTGGACCGGCAGCGGGTTCGGCTGGCGGCTTCGTTTTACCGGCTGCTGTATCAAAAATACCATGTCGACTACACCGAACTGAGCCAGTACATCAATCGACTCAGGACTGCGGCGTTTCCTCTTCTGGAGCGGCTGGAAGCGGCCCTCGCAGAGCCGGATCTGAAAAAGAAGCTGTTCATGCTTCTGGACTATCTGCGGACCCTCAAAGAATTGGTCCTTTCTGAAACCGAATACGAAGCCCGGGAGGATATCTACAAGAAAAGACACATCACCGTCGACATCCCCTCCATGTACGGCAGCTACCACGAGCTGAAATTCGATGCGTTGGGCCTGACCTTCCGGATCGAATCGGTGGTGAACATGCTGTTTGAAGAGCTCGTCGACAGCATCGATCTGAGCCTGATCACCAAGGCCACTTTTTATCAGATCTATGCCCGGCTGAGACTGTTCGACAAGGCCCTGAAACTCGACGGCCTTTCCTCCGTGGAGATGGAGCTGCAGCTAGACATGCTGGCCCATTCTTTGGAGATCAAGGGGTTTACCATCACCCAGTATCTGGACATCTTCAAAGGGTTTGCGCGGGCGGTGAAAAACATCATCAACGACTATTTCAACAACGTCCACCAGGAAAATCTGACCCGTATTTTAAAGCAGCTCTCCGTTGATGAACTCAACCCCAAGTACCTGCCCCGATCCGGCCTCGGCGAAGACCGGGAAAAAATCAATCATCGGGTGTCGGAAATCTTCTTCCGGGACCAGATCGCCATGTCTTTGGGACTGCAGCAGCTCGACCTGTTTTTGAGCCGCATATTGAACACGCTTTACAATCAGGCCGCCAAACTCCCCAAGGACAAACTGCGAAATCTGCTCATCTACGATCCCCAGAACACCATCGTCCCCATCGAAGATACCGGCAGCCGCGTGGCCGGCCTCATCTACCTGGGCAACAAGGGGCTGAACCTGATGCGGTTGACCAACTACGGGATGCGGGTGCCCCTGGGGTTCATCATCACAACGGAGGTGTTCCGCTTTCGGGACATCATCGAAAGCTACGGCCCGGCCGAAGAAAACTACAAGGACCAGGTTGGCAGGCACATCCGAATGCTGGAGCAGTGCACCGGCAAACTTTTCGGCAACCCGAACACCCCCCTCCTGCTTTCGATCCGAAGCGGGTCTTCCATTTCCCAGCCGGGCATGATGGATACGTTTCTGGATGTGGGCATGAACGAGGAGATCGCAGAAGGGATTGCCCGGGAAACCAACAACAAATGGTTTGCCTGGGACAACTACCGGCGGTTTCTCCAGTGCTACGGCATGTCATTCGACCTCGAGCGCGACGAATTCGATGCCATCATCAACGACTACAAAAAACAGTGGGAAATACCGCTGAAGCGGAATTTCACGGGGGAACAGATGAAATCCGTGGCCATGGCATACAAAGCCATGATTCGCGATGCCGGCATCCACATCGTGGAAGACCCCGAAGAGCAGCTCTTTTTGATCATTCGCAAGGTATTTGATTCCTGGGACTCGAAGCGGGCCCGAACCTATCGGAAGATCATGGGCATTTCAGACGACTGGGGAACGGCAGTGACCGTACAGGCGATGGTATACGGCAATCTGTCCCGGCAGTCGGGCACGGGGGTCGTCTTTACCCACAACCCCCGCTGGTCGGAGGACATCATCCGCCTGTGGGGTGATTTTACGCTGTCGAATCAGGGCGAAGACGTCGTGGCCGGACTGGTGAAAACCCTTCCGATTTCCATCAGCCAGCAAAACATCGAAATGCGGGATACCGACATCACGCTGGAAACCCATCTGCCGGAAATTTACCTGGCCCTGAAAGATTGGGCCCACGAACTGATCTACAAACGGGGGTGGAGCCCCCAGGAAATCGAATTCACCTTCGAAGGGCCTTCCCGGGAGGACCTGTACCTTCTTCAGACCCGAGATATGGCGATGCGGGAGCGCAAGCAGGTGCTGACCTTCTACGCCACCGGGGAGAACAAACTTCTGGGCCATGGCATCGGGGTCAGCGGCGGCGCCATGAGCGGACGAGTCGTGTTCAGTCTGGACGAAATCGACCGCTTCCGGTCTATCGAGCCGGACCAGAAGCTGATCCTGGCCCGCAGCGACACCGTCCCGGACGACATCCGTGAGATTTTTGCCGCAGACGGCCTGCTCACCGCCCGGGGCGGATTGACGTCTCATGCCGCGGTGGTGGCGCACCGACTGGGAAAAACCTGCGTGGTCAGCTGCGCCAATATGGTCTGCAATGAAAAAAACAAGCAGATTCAGTTCCACCAGGAGATTCTCACCACAGGGGATATGATCAGCATCGACGGACAGGAAGGCGCTGTTTACAAGGGAAAAGTCAAAATCAAGGAAACCTGAAAAGCACCATACCCGGGCAATACCGACAGATCAAAAACCCAAAGCTTCGCTTGGTGGCGGGTGTAATGAAAAGGAGGAGAAATGGGCCCCGAAAGCGGACGGAAGCTGGGGATCAACGGTTTTGGCAGAATCGGAAAGCTGACTCTATGGCACCACGTGGCGCGGAAAAGCTTCGATGAAATCGTTGTCAATATCGGACGGCGGTCCGGAACCTCCATGGCCGATATTGCCCACTACGTCGAACGGGATTCCACCTACGGCCGGCTGCACAACTTTTTGCGAGGCTGTTTCGGCGAACCGGTGGTATCCGACATCGATGAAGACGAAGAGAGCCTGCTCGTCGACGGCATTCGGGTGCGGTTTTTGCGCACGGCCAGGAATCCGGCCGAGATCGGTTGGCGGGATCATGGAGTTCACCTCGTGGTGGAAACCACCGGCCAGTTTCTCGATCCCACTCAGCCCTCCGAGGCGCCGAAAGGTTCGGTGCGCGGTCATCTTTCATCGGGAGCCCAGAAAGTCATCGTTTCCGCCCCCTTTAAAATCAAGGACCAGAGCGCTCCGATGCCCGAAGACGCGGTGACCACGGTGATGGGCATCAACGATGCAGACTACGATCCTCGAAAGCACCGGATTGTTTCCAACGCCTCTTGCACGACCACCTGTCTTGCGCACATGATGAAACCCCTGCTGAATTTTTTCGGGCCCAAGAAGATTTTGTCCGCCTCCATGGCCACCGTTCATGCCGCGACCGGGTCTCAGGCAGTCCTCGACCGTCTTCCCAAAGCAGGGAAGAGCGATCTGAGAAAAAACCGGAGCATCATGAACAACATCATTCTGACCACCACCGGCGCGGCCAGGGCATTGCGGCTGGTGATCCCGGAGATGGAGCAGATCGGTTTCATCGCCGAGTCGGTCAGGATCCCATCGAGCACCGGCTCTTTGATCATACTGGTGGTCAATTTGCAGGAGGGGCTGTCCGGGGAACCGATTCGCAGAGAAGTCGTCAACAATCTCTACCGCCAAGCCGCCGGTGAAGATCCCCACCGCTATCTTCACTTTTCCGAAAAACAGAACGTCTCCGGAGACATTATCGGTTTTCCCCGGGCGGCTGCGATCATCGAGGGCCATGAAACCCACACCAGAACCGCAGAGGTCTCCATCAACCTGGAACAGGTTCCGGGCATCGATGCGGCCATGGTATCCTCGCTTCCGTCATCGGAAATCCGAATCTCGGTGACCCAGGCCGTTATATACGGATGGTACGACAATGAAATGGGAAGCTATGTGAACATGCTCGGAGATCGCACGGTGTCGGTGGCAGAGCAGATGTAAAAATGAAAATACGGGCACAGAGAACCCGGCTTTGATGTATGCCCAAGGAACATGAACAACTTAAATCCGAAATTCGTGCTTCGAATTTTTCATTCTTCAACGACTATGGCAGAGCAAAATGCCTCTGACCGGTCCTGAGGAACAGGATCTACAGACTGTTTTGGATCGCGCCAGCGATTTTATCAGGGTTCTTCGTCTTCGAATTCCTCGCTGTCTGCCACGCGAAAAGATCCTTTTGTGGTTTTCAGCTTGTCGTCGTCGGCAAGAAGCTCTTCCAAATCGTCTCCTTCTGCGTCGTTGGCTTCGTCGAATTCTTCCAACACGTCGGTGGGGTCCTGGATGTCGGAGAAAATTTCAGTATCGTCCAGGATGAACTCGAGGCGGTTGGAATCTTTTGCCCGGCAGACTTCGGCCGCCGCGATCGCCAGTTTCTCGACGGCATAGCGGGTCGGATAGAAATTCCGGGTTCGGAGTGCGCCGATGACCGCATCAAGGCCCTTGTCGAGGGCGCCAAAGATCCGCGGCAGTTCGTATTTCTCTTCACAAAGAAGCGTGAACATTTCCTTGTCCAGTTCGCCATGTTCGCGAACGGTCAAGACCGTGTCGTCCTTGATGACTTCATACCTGTGTTTCATTATTTTCTCCAAGCATCATGATCAATTCAATCAAAATACCTTAAATTAATACATTAATCATGATTGTGGGATTGTCAAACAGTTGCTGAGTCGGACGAATTCTTCCACCGAAAGGGTTTCGGCCCTCCGGTCTGCAGAAATCTCTGCAGCCGCAAAAGCATCGGAAAGGGCTTTGGCGTCGACCCCCCCGGCGGCGAGTGCATTTCGCAGCATTTTTCGCCGCTGTCCGAACGCCGCCCGAACCAGTCGGAAAAGGGCCTTTTCATCCACGGCGGGAACAGGAAAAGGCGGCCGAAACCGGATCTCGATGACTGCCGAGTCGATTTTGGGTTTTGGATAAAAAGCGGTCGATTTCAGCTCCTGCAGCTTCAAGACGTCGGCGCAATAGTTGATCATGACCGTGAGCCGCCCGTAGGTTTTGCGCCCCGGCGGAGAAAGAATCCGCTCTGCCAGCTCTTTTTGAAACATCAAGACGGCCCGGTCCAGGCAACCCCGGGCGTCGACCAGGCGGACCAACACCTGTGAGGAGATATTGTACGGCAGATTTCCGGCCACGGTAAGGCGGCCGCCGCGGGCCTGAGCAATTTTTGCCACGTCAATCGTCAGGATGTCGGCCGCCAGGATATCGACATTGTCCATGCCTGCGGCTCGGATCTCGGTTTGAAGCAGCCCCACGAGTTGGGGATCTCGCTCCACGGCAATGACCCGGCCTGCCCGCTCTGCCAGGGGGATGGTCAGGGCGCCAAGTCCTGCGCCGATTTCCAGCACGCAGTCATTTTCGCCCACACCGCTTAGGGAGGCGAGTTTTCGCCCGGTCTCCGGCATGTTTAAGAAATGCTGGCCGAGCTGCTTTTTGGCGTGAAGGTTCCATGCCTTGAGAAGGGTTCTGGCTGACGTCATCGGCGGCCCCTATCCTGAATATTTCATGAATGCGCTTATCCGGAATCCTCCAGCCCGGAACCGCCGGAGGCCGATGGGTATCAAATTCTAAAAGCCGCAGTTCAAGCGGTCTATTCCTTTTGTGCAATGCGGTTATTCAGAAAGATCCAGGGTAGGCGGCGGCCAATGGGCGTCGACTCTC
>CBFCZJ010000075.1:0-13108 GCA_965602445.1 uncultured Desulfobacterales bacterium
CTCGGCTTCCCCGCCAAAGTCCAGATCCAGGTCCCCGAGGTCCAGCTCGTCTTCGGCCCCAGTCTCTTGCATTTCCTCTGCCGGGGCTTCTTTCTCTCCATCGATATCCAGATCGGACAGGTCGAATTCCCCTTCATCCGGGGAATCTTTTAGCGTCTTTTCCTCATCATCTCCGGCCAGGTCCAGATCCAGGTCCCCCAAGTCGAGATCTTCTTCTCCCTTTTCTTCGTCGCCGATATCGAGCCCGATATCCAGATCGCCTTCCTCCGTCCCGCCTTCCTCATCAAAGCTGCCCAAGCCGACTTCGGGTTCCTCAGAATGTGAGGGCTCCGCTTCGAGGGAAGCGGAAATGTCTTCTTCAACGGTCGGCTCCGCAGTCGGTGCCTCAGCAGGGGGTACCGGCGGAAATGCCGTGAAAATATGCTGGCATTTTGAACAACGGACTTTGGAGCCGGCCGGCTTTAAAAGGCTTTCATCCAGGTTGAAGGCCGTTTTGCACTGCTCGCAGGTAATAATCATGTTTCACCCTCGCTGATTATTTTTTTTCAGGTGGTATACCGCCGGCAAATGTCTGAAATCTTCTGCGCAGTCAAGTCCGTAGCCGACCAGAAATCCTTCCTGCACGACATGGCAGGCATAATCGACAGGAACATCGACCTGGCGTCTTTCGCGCTTGTCGACCAGTGCACAAATCCTTACCGATGCCGGCCCAAGCCCGTTTAAATAGTCAAGGACCCACCGCAACGTTATTCCCGAATCGACGATGTCCTCCACGACCAGGACATCTTCTCCATTGATATCGATTTCCAGTCCTTTGGTCAAACAGACGGTGCCGGAAGAAGACGTTTCGTCACCGTACGAGGCCGTCCGGATGAAATCGATTTTCACCGGAATCGTCAACTGCCGGATCAGGTCGGAGAGAAACACGAATGCACCCTTTAGCACCCCGACGAGAATCGGCTTTCGATGCCGGTAGTCCGCAGAAATTCGCCTGGCAATTCCGGCAACCGATTTTTCGATATCTTCTTTACTGAGGACAGGAATGAGTTCAGGCATCATCACAAAACAGCGTGTGGAGGCGGCATCGCGCAACTCCGCCTCCGAGCATGGCCTCCATTTCGGGCCAAGCTACCCTGGATGAGATCACTTGTCAATAAAATTAATCTCTTACAGTCCTGTTTCAGCCAGCTGCGCGATCAATTTTTTCTGCTGCTCTGTGAGCTTTTTCGGCATGTTGACAAGGACACGGACGTAGAGATCTCCGCTGCCGCTGCCTTTCATGTGAGGAATTCCTCGGCGGGGAATGCGCATTTTGGTTTGGTGGCGTGTTCCCGGAGGGATTTTCATGTTCAAGGATTTTCCCTCGAACAGGGGGACCTCGATCGTGGTGCCTATAAGCGCTTCGGTAAGCTTGATCTCCCGGTTGACGATCAAGTCGTTTCCTTCGATGCTGTAGACGGGATCCTCAAGCACCTTGGCCTGGATAAACAAGTCTCCGGCCGGCCCACCGTATGGGCTTTGCTCTCCTTTTCCGGACACGCGAAGCTTTTTGCCGGTGGTCATTCCCTTGGGGATCTTGACCGTCAGACTTTCGGTTCTTCCGCCGTGCTGGAAATTGACGGCCTTTTCAGCCCCCAGCACCACCTCTCGGACAGTCAGGGGCATCTCGTACACCAGGTCCGACCCCTTCATCTGCCGGGCCTGCTGCCCTCCTCCGCCAAAGGAAGCCCCGCCAAAAGGGGAACCTCCGAAGGAAAACCGCGTTCCGCCCCGCCGGCCCCCTCCGAATACGTTGCCGCCGATGCCGAACTCCCTGAGGATGTCCGAAAAGTCGAATCCCTTGAAAATGTCTTCCTGGCTGTAGCGCTGGCGGAAGCCCGAACTTCCGAATTGATCATACTCCTTGCGCTTTTCAGGATCACTGAGCACCGCGTAGGCTTCACTGATCTGCTTGAACTTTTCCTCCGACCCCTTGTCGCCTTTTGCGTGGTCGGGGTGATATTTCATCGCCAGCTTCCGGTACGCTTTTTTGATCTCGGTTTCGGAAGCGTTTTTGTCGACGCCCAAAATTTTGTAATAATCTTTATCGGCCATACGCCTCTTGATCTCCCTCCTTTTCGCCTTGACCTCCGGCAACGTCGGCGGCTATGGCGTATTCACTCGAGGCAGCAATTTCATTCAATATTCTGCAATTTCGAAGTGTTAACTATAATAACCCCTCCCCGAACTGTCAAGCGGCCCCGCCATCAGAACTTCCGCACCTTGACAGCGTCCCGGCGGGCTTTGAGAGCCACCATCAGCACTGAAATGGCCGCCGGGGTGATCCCGGCGATCCGCGACGCCTGCCCTAAAGAGGCGGGTCTCACATCGGACAGCTTTTCCTTTAGTTCGTTGGAAAGCCCGTGCACGGATCGGTAATCGAACGCTACGGGAATGACCTGTTTTTCCAGACCCTTGAATTTTTCAATTTCCTTGAGCTGCTTTTGAATGTACCCCTCGTACTTGATTTCGATCTCGATCTGCCGGGCCGCTTCTACAGAAACGGGCGCGGCCGGGGGGCCGCTCAAGATTCCCGCGGCTTCGTAGTCCAGCTCCTTTCGCTTCAGAAGCTGTTCGAGGCAAACACCGGTGCCGATGGGGGGGCTGCCGTGCTCCGCCAGATAGCGGTTGACTTCCGCCGACGGCTTGATGGTCGTCTTTTTGATTCGGTCGATTTCATCTTCGATTTCCCTTTTTCGGTCGCGGATGCGGGCGCAGCTTTCCGAATCGATCAGCCCCAGTTCATGGCCGATCTCCATCAGGCGAAGATCGGCATTGTCTTCGCGCAGCATCAAGCGGTATTCGGCGCGGGAGGTAAACATCCGATATGGCTCCCGGGTCCCTAAGGTGACCAGATCGTCCACCATGACCCCCATGTAAGCCTGGGAGCGGTCAAGCACGAAAGCGGGCCGGCCCTGCACCCGGCAGGCAGCGTTGATGCCGGCCCACATCCCCTGCGCGGCGGCTTCTTCGTATCCGGAGGTGCCGTTGATCTGCCCTGCCAGATACAGCCCCTGGACCGCCTTGGTCTCCAGCGTCGGCTTGAGCTGCAGCGGATCGACGTAATCGTACTCGATGGCGTAGGCCGGCCTCATGATTTCTGCCTGTTCGAGCCCCCGAACGGATCTGACCAGCTCGATCTGAACGTCCAGCGGAAGGCTGTTGCCAAGCCCGCTGGCATAGATCTCCTCGGTATCGATGCCTTCCGGCTCGAGGATGATCTGGTGGCTCTCCCGATCGCCGAATTTGACGATCTTGTCCTCCAGTGACGGGCAGTATCGAGCGGAGATGCCGTGGATCCTTCCGCCGTAAAGCGCCGATCGGGAAAGATTCTCCGAAACGATCCGATGAGCGGCGGCATTGGTCTTGCCCATGTAGCTCGGCAGCTGCGGCGTAGCGACCGCCTGTGAAAAAACGGAAAACGGCCGAGGGTCGGGGTCTGCATCCTGGCGGGTAAACATCGAAAAATCGATGCTGTCTCTTTTCAGGCGCGGCGGGGTTCCGGTCTTCATCCGCCCCAAAGAAAAGCCGAGCTCCTTTAGATGGGCAGGCAGCCCATAGGAGGCGAACTCGCCCGCCCTTCCGGCACGGATCGAAGAAAATCCGATATGAACCAACCCGGAAAAAAAAGTGCCTGCGGCCAGGACCACGCACCTTGCCTGATAGCCGAACCCGGTGTGGTCCTGCACGCCGACGACCCGGCCCCCTTCGACCACCAGCCGCTCCACCAGCGCCTGCTTCAGTTCGAGGTTCGGCGCCCGTTCCACCGCCGCTTTCATGGCGATATGGTATCGGATCTTGTCGTTCTGGGTCCGGGAAGAATGCACGGCCGGACCCTTTTTGGTGTTCAACGTCCGGTACTGGATGGCGGACTGGTCGGTGATCCTGGCCATCTCCCCGCCCAGGGCGTCGATCTCCCGGACGAGCTGCCCCTTGGCCATCCCGCCGATGGACGGGCTGCACGGCATGGCGGCAAGCTTGTCCAGATCGATGGCCAGCAAAAGAGTGGAGCATCCCATTCGGCCCGAAGCCAGGGCCGCTTCACAGCCGGCATGTCCGGCCCCCACCACGATGACGTCGTATGTATGATTCAAGGTAACCGCCAAGCCTCACGTGTCTGCCCGGCCAAGCCGGGGGTTGTCAGGTTTATTTTTTTTACGGATCTCTGTACGAATCTAAGGTCGATATGAGGGTGGAGGGGTATCTTCCCTGCACCCAATCTTGCAGCCTTAAATGGGTACATAGTACCGATTTTTTATAGTTGTTTCGTGGAGCGAAACCTTTATAAAATCACAAACGCCATTTTATTTATAGAGATAGGCTCTGGCAAAATCAAGATGGAGGTCCTTTTGGCAAACCGCTACACGGACCTGAGCAGCTATCTGAAAACCGCTTTCGGCTGCAGGGTCCAGAAAATCACCGTTGACGCCGGAATGTCCTGCCCCAACCGGGACGGAACGCTTTCGCACCAGGGCTGCATTTTTTGCAACACCCGGGGTTCCGGAACCGGGGCCCACAAGAGGGGCCTTTCGATTACCGAGCAGCTCGAGCGCGGAAAGGAGGCGCTTTCCCGGCGCTACAAGGCCAAAAAGTTCATCGCCTATTTCCAGTCCTATACCAACACCTACGCTCCTCTGCCCCGCCTTCGCGCATTGTACGACGAGGCCCTTGCCGTCGACGACGTCGTCGGTCTTTCCATCGGCACCCGGCCGGACTGCGTCGACAAACCGGTGCTCGACCTGCTCGAAAGCTATGCCGCCGACCGGATGATCTGGATCGAATACGGCCTTCAGTCCGCCGCAGACGACACCTTGGGCCGGATCAACCGCGGGCACACGTCCGCCTGTTTTTCAGAAGCGGTCTGCACCGCCCGAGGACGAGGCATCTTGATCTGTGCCCATGTCATCTTAGGGCTGCCCGGGGAGGACAGGCAAACGATGATGGAAACCGCGGACTTCATCGCAAGATCAGGCATCGACGGCGTCAAGATTCACTTGCTCTATGTGGTCCGCGGCACCGAGATGGAGCGCCGATACCGACAAGGCGACTACCGCTGCCTCGAACAAAACGAATATGTTTCAATTGTTTGCGAGTTTCTGGAACGGATTCCCAAAGAGATGATCATCCAACGGCTGACCGGAGACCCCCACAGAGACGAGCTCGTTGCCCCGACGTGGGCCCTGGACAAAGCCGGCACCCTGGCACGGATCCGGGCGCGTCTGGAGGAACTGGATACTTATCAGGGAAAGCAGTGCTCTCGGAAAATAAATGGAAGGAGAGTACCGAGTCAAATCCGAAATTCGAAGCACGAAATCCGAAACAAATTCGAATGACCGAAATACCAAATCCGAAACAACAGCAATGCGAAGCACACGCCAGCGCACAACCTATTATTGTGTTGATGACCTCAAAGCCTTATTGTTTCTGTCATTGGGTCATTCGAATTTCGGATTTGTTTCGGATTTCGAATTTCGTGCTTCGAATTTATCGCGGTGGATGTGCGGAATATTCCGAATCTGTTTGTTTGTCCGATCCAAAATGGTTCAACCTACCAGGTAGGTCCCGGTTCCCACCGCGATGAGGGTCCCTTTGTCGTTGCGGAGCTCCATGCGTGTGACGGCGACTTTTTTCCCGGCCCGCATGATCGTTCCGGCCGCCTTGAAATAGGCGCCTTTTCCAGGCCGCAGGTAATCGATGCGAAGGTCGATGGTCCCCATTCGAGTCAGGGCGTTTGCAACCTCGTCGGCGGGCCTTCCGGCCATCCGCTTGACCACGCCGGTGGAGGCGGTCATGCCGCCCAGGGCATCAAGCACGGAGGAGATCACCCCGCCGTGCAGCGATCCGAGCACGTAATTTCCAACCAGTTCGGGCTTCATCTCGAAGCCGACCACCGCCTCTTCCATGGTCAGGGATTCGACCTTCATGCCGAGCACCCGGTCAAAGGGGATCTGTTTTTCATAGATATCTTTTACGATGTCGAGCAGCGCTTCGGTGTCAAACGTTTCCCGTCGGTTCATAAGAGAAGCTCTCTTTGCAAAAGATTTCGACGCCTTTCTTGCAATCCAACCCCAGATGGAGGGCAGGGGAACTTTTTTTCAGCGAGTTGAACCCATTTTTGTGACTGCCCCTACCCAAGATCTGTTTACCAGATTATTCAAAGGCATGACAAGACGCACCGAGAACGCCGGCGTCAGCATTCGAACCGGCTTGACACCCGTTGTCGATGTCGCCATGATTGGGTTTCATATCAAATACGGAACGAAATGATGACAATCCCTATCATCAATCACCGGAGAACATGATGCCGCAGATCCGCCTGCCTTCCATGGATTGTGAAACCGTCTGTCGCGAAATCGGCGATTTCGTTTTTTCCACAGTTGAAGATGTCGGCGCCAGCGGTTGCGTCATCGGCCTTTCCGGCGGGGTCGACTCCGGCACCACCGCCGCTGTCATTCATCGCGCCTTCAAAGACCATGAAAAGGAAGGCGGCCCGGCCTACGAATTGGTCGGTTACATCATCCCTTCGCGGGTCAACATCGACCAGGATGTCAAAGATGCGCTGACCCTGGCCGAAACCCTGGGGCTCCGGTTCGAGGTCTGCGACATCGAAACGGTCATCAGCGCATTTCGGTCCACCAATCCGGAGGCTTTCCACAACGCCTACCACCGGGGAAATCTGATCTCCCGCGTCCGTGCCAATGTACTGTCGACCAAAGCCGCCACAGAAAACAAGGTGCTGGCCGGCACCGGCAACAAAGATGAAGATTTCGGCATCGGCTACTATACCCTGTTCGGAGACGGCGCCGTCCACATCAGTCCGATTTCCGGTTTGTCCAAACGCCTGGTCCGGGAGATGGCGGCGTTTCTCAAGGTCCCGGACCAGATCATTCACCGGGTACCCACCGCGGGGCTCGAGCCGGACCAAAGCGACTTCAAGGATTTGGGCTACGGATACGACCTGGTGGAAATGGTGTCGGAGGGGTTCGCCCAGGGCCTGAGCCGGGAGGATATGTCGGGCCACGAACAAGTCGTGCCGCTGGCCCATCAGGACAGGGAAAGATACCGCTCTTCCTTCGGACACGATAAATTTTCCGGCGTCGATGAGATGATCGCCGACATCGAATCCAGGCACCGTCAGGCCCAGCGAAAAATGAGAATTATCCATCCACCCGGCCCGACCGTCACGCTGCGTTACGAATGATAAAAGCGCTGTGCGCTTTTATACGAAACGGCTGCGCCGCTTTGGAAAAAGCGAGAAACCATTCGTCAACTTTTGGGGGAGCATCTGCCATGCGCTATATCCTGTGGACCTTCATCGCACTGTTTCTGGGGGCTCTGCCGGCCGGGGCCAAAATCGACCTGGTCTCGCTTCCCGACAGGGACAGCGTGCAATTGACCATCTACAATTCGGCGGACCTGACCCTGGTGCGGGAACGCCGCGAGCTGACCCTCCAAAAGGGGGTCAACCGGATGCAGTTCTCATGGGCCAACACCCTCATCGATCCGACCAGCCTGGAGATGCTTCCCCGGTCGGCAGCCGGAAAAATCGACGTGTTCGATCTCAGCTTCCCGCCCCGGACGGACAACCTGGGAGTATGGCAGATCGAAAGCAGCCTGGGCGGCAAGGTTCCGATGCAGATCTCATACCTGACCAGCGGATTGTCCTGGCGGCCGTTTTACATCGGTACGCTGTCGCCAAACGAACAGACCCTCGATTTGCAGGGCTATGTCCGGGTGTCCAATGCCAGCGGAGAAGACTACGAAAACGCCCAGGTCCGGCTGATCGTCGGAGAAGTCAATCTGCTCGATGAAATCGCCACCCTTGCCAGGCGCAAGCACCCTTACGGAAGCCCCGTCGCCCGGCCCGAAGAAGACCAGATCGCCTACGGCCAGCGGGCCAAAGCCGCTTTCGAATCGGTCGAGGCTGAAATGATCCAGACCACGGCCATGGCCGCACCCAAGAAAATCGAAAAAAAAGGCGTCAGCGAATACTTTCTGTACACCATCGAAGGGACCGAAACCATTGCCCACCGGTGGTCCAAGCGGCTTCCTAGCTTCCGGGCCGGCGCTGTGCCGGTCGTCAATCGATACAAGTATGAACAGGAGCGATTTGGCGACGCAGTGGTCCGGTTTCTGAGAATCGAAAACAAACGAAAATCCGGCCTGGGCCAGACGCCGGTGCCCGCCGGTGAGCTGCAGGTCTTTCGCTCCCTGGGAGAAGACCGCCGCCTGGCGTTCGTGGGCCGGTCCCGGTTCAAATACATCCCCGTGGGAAAAGAGGCCGATCTGAACCTGGGACCGGTGGAAAACGTCAGGGTCGAAGCGGTGCTGATGCACCAGGCGAGCGGCAGCCATACCTTCTTCAAGGACGGCAATATCAGCGGATGGGACGAGGAGCTGGGCTACCGGATCCGGGTCAAAAACCGCCGGCCCGTGGCCGCCGCAGTGGAGATCGTTCGCAACGTTGGATCGCCGAACTGGGAAATCAAGCTTTCCGGAGAGTACGGAGAGTATACCCGGGTGGATGCCGACTCGGTCAAATTTCTGCTGAACACCGCCCCCCGAAGCGAAGCCGAGTTCACCTATACCCTGATCGTCCACCACGGAAAGAGGGCGGAGTAGGGGCTTGGCGCCGCTGGGATGCTGGGAAGCTGGGAGGCCAGGAGGCTTAGGAGCATA
The DNA here is from genome assembly GCA_965602445.1 of uncultured Desulfobacterales bacterium. Classification (GTDB taxonomy): domain Bacteria; phylum Desulfobacterota; class Desulfobacteria; order Desulfobacterales; family CAFBRK01; genus JAIPEL01. The sequence goes on from CBFCZJ010000075.1 coordinate 8,719, forward strand.
AAACCGAAAATTTCCCGGGGTATTTCTTCAGGTTTTTTAAGGTTTTTGCTTCCCAGCATCCCAGCTTCCCAGCCGTTTACCATGACATGAATTCAATACAGGGATTGACGCCATGTGCAACCGATTTGGTTTGACCCTCCTTGCCGCCGCTGTAGCCATCATTTTATTCTCCCCTTCCCTTTCTGCGCGGGTCAAGATGGTCTCGCTGCCCGAGCGGGGGGACGTCGTGATCCGGCTGGACAATCCGGCAGCGACGCTGATCGAAGAAGAACGGATTCTGGCCCTGCAAAAGGGGCTCAACCGGGTCGACTTTTCCTGGAAGGGGGTTCGAATCGATCCGGATTCCATCCGCCTGACCCTGCTCAGCCATCCGGACCGGGTGCGGCTGCTCAACGTCAGCTATCCCCCGGACGAGGCCGCCCTGGTCTGGGAGATCAGCAGTGACGGCGCCTGGGAGGAAAAAATCCGGGTCAGCTACCTGCTGGCCGGCATCGACCGCCTGTTTGCCTACAAGGCCCTGGCCGATGAATCGGAAACCGGGGTGATGCTGCGGGGACGGATGGTGCTGAGAAACTTTTCCGGAGAGGACTTTGAAACCGCCCGGGTAATCAGCGGCGTCGGCGCCGAGATGACGGTCCGAAGCCTTCACGAGGAGACCAAGCGGGTCCTGATCCTGGAAAAGGACCGGGTCCCGGTCACCAAGGTCTGGACATTCGATGCCGCCGTTCAGCCATGGGATCCGGACCGGGTTTCCGGCAATGTCGGCATCCCGGTCAGCTACCGATTTTCAAACACCGCAGAAGCCGGCCTCGGCACCGGCGAACTGCCGGCGGGAAAAGTCCGGGGGTTTCAGCAGGAGGCCGAACAGGGAAGCATTTTTCTGGGCGAGGACCGGATCGATACGGTCCCGCCCGGAGAAAAAGCCAAGATCCGGATCGGAGACAGCCGGGATTTGCTGGTGACCCAGCACAAGACCGCCGAAAAGCGGTTCAACGTGAAACGAAACGAGAAAAACCGCATCGTTTTATACGACCAGGAAGAAGAGATCCGGGCCGAAATCGAAAATTTCAAGAAGACCCCGGCCCGGCTGACCCTCGTCGAGCACATCGCCGGCCACTGGGAGATGAAGGCGGCCAGCTTCGACTACGAGCTGAGAGACGCCCAGACCCTGGTCTTTGAAATCGACCTGGGCCCGGGAGAAAAAAAGACGCTGACCCTGCGCTACGTTCGGAAAAACATCCGGCCGTAAGGCGCTGACGCGCCGCTGGGCGGCCGGCGCGCTTCGCGCGGCTGGGATGCTGGGAAGCAAAAACCTTAAGAAACCCGAGGAAATACGCCGGAAAATTTTCAGGTTTTTTGCTCCTAAGCCTTCTGGCCTCCCAGCGTCCCAGCATCCTCGCCTCCTGGCCTTCTGGCCTCCCAGCTTCCTGGCTTCCCAGCCTCCTGGCCTTCTGGCCTCCCAGCGTCCCAGCATCCTCGCCTCCCAGCCTCCTAGCCTCCCAGCGCCGGGTCAGCGTCTATCTGCTCCCCTGCCAGAAACTTTCGGATCATGCTGCGAGCCTTGTCCGTTTCCTCCGGCGTCAGCCACCGTATTTCCGGATCGGACCGGAACCAGGTGAGCTGTCTTTTGGCGTAGCGGCGGGTGTCACGGGAAAAGAGTTTCCGGGTCTCTTCGAAGGTGGCGCGGCCCTGCAGGTAGTCGACCACATGGCGGTAGCCGATCGACTGCATCGATTTGAGCCGGGGGGAATACCCCCTTTCTAGAAGATTTTTGACTTCCTCGATCAACCCTGCTTCGAGCATGGCATCGCATCGCCGGTCGATCCGCCGATAAAGGGCCTCTCTTTGCAGGAACAATCCGATCTTCAAGGTGCGGTAGGGCTCGTCTTCGAACCGATGCCGGTCCTGCTGCCGAGAGATCGGCTCTCCGGTCGCCTCCAGAACCTCCAGGGCACGGACAACCCGAAATGTGTCGTTGGGATGCAGCCGGGCGGCGGTCTTTGGGTCGACTTGAACAAGGCGGTCGTGAAGGGCCGGCGTCCCCAGCTGCTCCGCTTCGGCTTGCAGCCTCTTGCGGATGTTTCGATCCGGCGGCGGAGCCGGAAACAGGCCGCCCAGCAGCCCTTTGATGTAAAGGCCGGTGCCCCCCACCACCAGCGGAACAACGCCCTTTTCCAGGAGCCGGTCAACGGTCTTTCGCGCCAATCGACTGTACGCGGCTGCATTGAAGGGCTCAGCCGGGTCGCAGAAGTCCACCAAATGATGGGGAACCCGTGCCTGCTCTTCTGCGGTGGGCTTTGCCGTACCGATATCCAGGTACCGGTAGATCTGCATGGAATCGGCGCCGACGATCTGAGCCCCCGCCGCGGCCGCCAGGTCGAGGGCAACACCGGTCTTGCCCACGGCGGTGGGACCGCATACGATGATGATGCGTTTCGTCGGTTCCAATCGAAGAGTTGCTCCCTCATCGGGTCGAAGGAAAAAAACTGGATGCCGGATCAAAGCCTGCCCCGGACCCGATCCGGGGTCCGGCATGACGGACCTTATATGTCGAAGTTTCATACGAGCCCCGCCGCTGACCGCCGGGGCGTCCAGTTTGATCAAGGGTGAAACTTTTGTCGGAGTCTCAGCCTATGTAGTGAACGGCCTCTGTGCCGTTCACATCGGCACGGCAGGGACGCCGTGCCCTACGAAAAACCACGGCTTCGAGCGAAGTTTCATACGAGCGCCGCCGCTGACCGGCGGGATTCAAAATTCCAAATTCAAGATTCTCCGGCGGGAGATTTAAGTGGTGAAGTTTCACATAAGCCCCGCCGTTGGCCGCCGGGGCTGACATCAAGCATCTGATGTTTCTATTGACCATCGACTGGCCTTAACTCTTCTTCGATCATCTCGGAAAACTCTTCAAAGGAGGACTTTCCGGAGATGAGGCGGCCGTTGATAATGAAGGTGGGGGTGGCCGTGACCCCTGCCCTTCTGCCGGCCTCCCGGTCCCGCCGGATCCGGTCCCGGTGTCGTTCTTCTTCCAGACACCGGCGAAATTTTTCCACATCCAGATCCAACTCTTCGGCGGCATTCAACAGTGTTCCGGTGTCCGATTCCTCGACCTCTGAAAACAGCCGCTCGTGATATTCCCAGAAGGCGCCCTGTTCTTCGGCACAATGCGCAGCCAACGCCATTTTGTCCGCCCCCTCGTGCTGCGGCAGGGGAAAATTTTTGAACACCCATCGCACCCGGTCCTGGTAGTGCTCCTTCACTTTTCGGACTTCGCCCTTTCCGGCCCGGCAAGCCGGGCACTTGTAGTCGGAGAACTCGGCCACCATCACCGGGGCATCTTCCGGTCCGTCCGCCGGGCTGCCGTCTTCGGAAACGGCGGTTACGGTTTTACCGTCGCTTTCGGCCGTCACCCTGGGCTTTTTGGGACTGGACTGGGTCTCCGGAGCCAGTCGGCTTCGATTTTCCCGCCAGATCAAAAAATAGGAAACGATGAAAACGGCCAGGGCTGTCGCCAGCGCCGGCCACAGCATCGTTGTTTCGAAAACCACGGCAACCAGGACCGCCACCACGAAGGCATTCAAAAAACAGAAGACACAAAACGCCCGGATTACCGCCAGGATATAGACGAAGGTCAACTCGAAACCGAGCCCTGCAAACACCAGCCAGAACGCCAGGGGCCGGACCGCGGCCGCGGCTCCGATCAGCAGAATGTAGTAGACTCCGCCCCACCAAGAGATCGGAAAGCCGAGCATCGTGTAATCGGCGGTCTGCCGGCATCCGTCCCCGAAACGGGCACAGAATGCGGCAATCCAACTCACCTTGGTTTCCAGGGCGGAAAGTACGGCCACGGCCAGGCCGAACAGGGAAATGACGATCACGGCATTGGTCGGGATGGAAACTTCAGGGAGCATAAGATTACTTTCTTCCGATTGTTATTGATTCTTGATCATTAAAATACCGATGTCCGATGTCCGATGTCAGCCTCTTTCATTGCGGGCAGGACCGAACAGTTTGATCAAGGGTGAAACTGTTTCTATATAATACTTTGAAATTTTGAAATTTTTCTTGTTACTTTTCTTTGCTCGCCCAAAGAAAAGTAACCAAAAGAAAAGGCGCCCTGCGCCCCGCTTCTTCCTGCGCTTCTCGATCCGGCCGGGGCCCTTTCGAACTCGGCCCCCAAAGAACGGGGGCCTCAAACAGCGAAAGGGCCTGATCCGGCCGGATCTGCGATGCTCGGCGCGGGACGATGGGCTTCCCCGAGGCTATTCAATGGGCAATCTTTTGGGCTAGTTTCATGCGAGCGCCGCCGCTGACCGCGAGGCGATCAGTTTGATCAAAGGTGAAACTTCCCAATCCGTCATCCCGGCCGCAGCGAAGCGGAGAGCCGGGATCC
>CBFCZJ010000076.1:0-13035 GCA_965602445.1 uncultured Desulfobacterales bacterium
CTTTACTGTCTTCTTCGGACAGGGAAGCGATCCATCGCCGCTGGTCGGGGTTCAGGTTCTCGAATCGAACCTCGATTCCGCTGGAACTTCGGCTGGCCACCCGGCCGCCGACCATGATCGAATCCCCGTCTGTCGGGCGGGTGAACGTGAGCCAGATTTCCTCGCCCGCTGCCACGGCTTCTTTGGTCTGCAAAAACACCCCCTCTTCTCGAATCTCGGAAACATAGGTTCGATGGGAGGCCGTTTCCGTATCGTAATCCACGGCGATGCTCGGCCTTTCCTGCTGGTTTCCGTCCGAGGCTTCCCCCGGCGGATCACCGGAGGATCTTCCCGGATTCAGGGCACCGATTCGCGCAACGATCACGGTGATGTTGTCGTCACCGCCCCGGTCGTTGGCCATTGCCACCAGGCGGTTTACGGCTTGCTCGGGGCGCTCCTGGGCCGCCACTGCCAGGATCTCTTCCGGCGTGGCCTTGTCGCTCAAACCGTCGGAGCAGATGATCACCATTTCCCCGCCGGACAGTCGAATTTCCCTGACAGCCGGTTCGATCCTTTCCTTGAGGCCCATCGCCCGGGTCAGCACGTGCCGCAGGTGCCCTCCGACGTTTCTTGCCGCTGCCGGAGCCATCTCCTTGTATTCGGCCATCATCGTATGGGGGGTGGAGATCTCTTCGATGGCATCGCCGCGGGCGAGGTAGATCGGACTGTCTCCTACGTTGACGGCGGTCAGCCGGTCTCCGGATAGCAGGATCGCAGACACGGTGGATCCCATTCCCTGGTAGGAGATTTTTTTCTGCGCTTGGTGGTGGACGGCCTGGTTGGCCAGATGCACCGCGTTGAGCAGGAGATTGGACGCCCTGGACAGACTTGCATCGGCGACCGGGAGCTGCTCTGCGCCGGAGGGGTTTGCGGCAAACCGGCGCAGAAAGTCCCGCATGGTGTCGACCACGATGCGGCTGGCCACCTCGCCGGCCGCGTGTCCCCCCATGCCGTCCGCCAGGACATAAAAGCTCAGATCGTCATCCAGCAAAAAGGAATCCTCGTTTCCTTTTCGCCTCCGGCCGACGTCGGTTGTTCCGGCCGCATCAATCGATGCCATGTCGACTCCTCCAAATCAGCAGCCGGCTGCCGCTGAAGCCGCCGATACCGTGGACCATACCCCTGCCCCCGTAGATCTGTCAACCTCGCGGAGCGGGCCCATGACAAGCCGCAGCGGGCCAAATGCCGCGCTCTGGGATGGCATCGAGACTGAATGACTGCGAATTGGAAAAGAATCAGGCGACTTCCTTGAGCGATTCGATGTCGAGATTGTCGACTTGGATCAAAAATCGAATGAAATCGGGGCATTCACCCCGGCAGGTTTCTTCCTTCCAGACATTCATCGTTTCTACCGGGTCCTCTCCGATGCCCTGAAGCTTTAACAGCACGTGGTAAAGCCCGGCCAGTTCCTCGGATCCCAGATCGAACAAGGATCCTGCGTAGTCGACAAATTCGTCGTAATCGCCAAACCCCTCCAAACGCCTGGGCGGTGCGGCAGTGATGTCTTCTGGAAATTTCATAGCGCCAACAACTCCTTGCTATCATAGAGACGAAATGCCGGCGGATCGTTACACCGGCCGTCGCCTCGATATTTTTCAGAAAAACAGGAAATAAAAAGGAGGCGGTCTTATTTTCGCCCCCGGTCTTTTTTCCGGCCCGGTACAGCGTATTGCCGTCCCGGATTTTGCCCAAACATTTTTTATATATGAAAGTTTCCGTTCTGTAAAGAAGCGCCCGGTACTTCCTGCTGATAAATACGGGATCGACCGTATTGTTTCCGGCATACCCTCCTTCTATGCTATATTGAATGATTGCTGCATGGATATAAAAATTGCGTTTTGGGAAACAACTTCGAAAGAAGGAAAGGAGGCCATCGTTTATGGAAGACTCCCCCAAACAATACGCCGAAAATCTCGAGGATCAGGTGCGGGAGTGGACCAATCGCATTGCCGAGCTCAAGACCCAGGCGGATCGGGCTTCGGCGGAAAAGAAAATCGGCATGCTCAACCAGATCGCCGTGCTCAACGAGCACAAGGACCGCCTGCTGGCCATGGTCGAAGATATGCGGCAGGCCCCGGACGAAGATTGGGACCGGCTCAGGAAAGCGGCCGAAAAAGAAGTTGCCGACATTGACGACAATTATCGTGAGGCACTGGCTTTCTTCCACTGATAGAATCGCTGCCGCGATGTTACGCGAAAGGAAAGTTATTGTCCGAACAGACATCCGAGAATGCCCTGCGTCGGCGGGTTCGGGAGCTGGAGCAGGAGCTGGACGACCTGAAACGGGCGTGGGATCCTCTGGTGGCCAGCGAGGCCATCTTCCGGATGATGGTCCAGGCAGCCAACAGTGTCATACTCACCCTCGATCCTGACGGCAGGCTCACTTTTATCAACGACTACGGCGTGGCGTTTTTTGGATACGACCCGGACGAAATTCTCGGCCGCAGCGTCGTCGGGACCATTGTCCCGGAGAAGGACCTTGACGGGTCTGATTTGTCGGCCATGGTCGGCTCTCTGGTCCAGGAGCCGGAGCGGTTCAGCGTCAATGAAAACGAAAATATCAAAAAAAACGGGGACCGGGTTTGGATCGCCTGGACGAACCGGGCCGTGCGGGACGAAGACGGCCGTGTGTGCGAGATCATCTGCATCGGAAACGACATCACCGCCCACAAGGAGGCCGAGCGAAACCTGAGAAAGACCACCCGACAGCTAAAAGAGCGGGTCAAGGAGCTCAATTGTCTATATGAAATCTCGCGGCTCCGGGATTTGACCGACTTCTCACTGGACGGTTCTCTTCAGTCCATCGCCGATTTGATCCCAACGGCTTGGCAGTATCCGGAGATTGCCTGTGCGCGGATCGTGATGGAACATTATGAAATCAAGACCCAAAATTTTCACAAAACCGAATGGTGTTTGAGCCGGGAGATCCGAATCGCCGGCGAAAAGGCCGGCAAAGTGGAGGTGTGTTATCTCGAACCCCGGCCCGGAGGCGCCAAAGATCCCTTCCTCAAAGGCGAACGACAGCTCCTGAAGGCAATCGCCGAGCGGGTCGGAAAGATCATCGAGCGCGAGTGGATGGAAGAAGACATGCGCCGTCTGAGGTAGCCCTCCTGAAAAAGCGATGGGGCTGAGATTTTGCCCCTGTACCCGCAACCTTCGGCATAGAGCGCTTGTCAAAATAACGTTCCGATAGCAAAGGGCTACATTTGATTGAGCGCATCGATTCAGCTCTATAAGCCGCACCGCAAGCGCTCTAAGTGGTTCTTATTTTAAGCGATCTGCTTATGGAATCAGATTGAGCCGACCGGCTGCTTGATTCGCACAGCTACCCCTTTTCTATGGGCTGAGTGAAATTTGCCGAGTTGCCGATGCCTGTTGAAGCCTCCCGAACAGACGTTTTTTTATCATACAGGGATTGTCAAACAGCCGATCTATGGCCTTGAGTTCGTGGGGCGCCAGCAGCATATCAAACTCTCTCAAACGGGACGGAAATGTGACAATCCCTGTATGCATGGAGGCTGGAGCCATGAAGCCGATTGAAAACATCCTTTTAGTGTATCCGAAGGTACCGAGCAACACCTATTGGAGCTACCGCCACTGTCTTGCGTTTTTAAGCAAGAAAAGCGCCCACCCGCCCCTTGGCCTGGTCACCGTGGCCGCCTATCTCGACAGCACCGTTTATCATCTGAAGCTGGTCGACATGAACATCGAGCCGCTGCTGGAAAAGGACCTGAAGTGGGCCGATGCGGTGTTCGTCTCGGCCATGATCGTTCAAAAAGCCTCGCTCGAAGAGGTGGTCGCGTCCTGCAACCGAATCGGTGTGCCCGTGATCGCAGGTGGACCGTATGTCACCAGCTGCCCCGAATCGATCCAGGGGGCGGACTATGTATTGCCGGGCGAGGTGGACGAAACCCTGGCCGATTTTATGGCGGAACTGCAAACCGGTCGTGCAAAACGGGTGCATTCCATGCCGAAAAAACCGGACGTCACGCATCTGCCCCCGCCGAGATTCGACCTGTTGAACATGAATGCATATGCGTCCATGGCGATTCAGTACAGTCGGGGATGCCCGTTTCAATGCGAATTTTGCGATATATGGAAGATGTACGGCAACCGGCCCCGGTTAAAAGCGGCGCAGACCGTTCTAAAAGAACTGACGACCCTTTATGAGCTCGGCTGGCGCGGTTCGATTTTCGTGGTGGACGACAACTTCATCGGAAACAAAAAGCGGGTGAAATCCGAATTGCTGCCGGCTGTTCAGGCCTGGCAGGCGGATCACGGCAATGTGTTCCGGTTTTACACGGAGGCCAGCATCAACCTGGCCCAGGATGAAGCGCTGCTTGCCGGCATGCGGGACGCCGGGTTCAACGGGGTCTTCGTAGGCATTGAAACCCCCTCTGAAGCCTCTTTGAAAGAGACCGGCAAGCTTCAGAACCTGAAAAGCGACATGCTCAACGCTGTTTTCACCATCCAGCGATACGGCATCGAGGTGATGGCCGGTTTTATTCTGGGATTCGACAGCGATACGGAGGACATCTTCGATCAGCAGATCGCATTCATTCAGCAGTCCGGAATTCCCCGAGCGATGGTCGGATTGCTTTCCGCACTGCCGGGAACCGAATTGTACGATCGCCTGAAGCAGGAAGACCGCATCATCAGACAGGCGGACGGCAACAACACCCATTGCATGAGTACCAACTTTTATACCAAAATGGACCCGCGCACGCTGAAGGAAGGCTACCGCCGCGTATTGGCTTCGATCTACGATCTAAATCTGAAAAATTATTTCAGGCGGTGCAACCGGCTGATAAAAAATCTGGGCAATGTCCCGAGGTTTTCCTCCAACATACGGCTTCAGGAAATCCGGATTCTTTTCCGTTCGCTGCTGCGCCAGCCGTTCACCCCTTATGGATACCAGTTTGTCAAGTTCGCCGCCGTCAACTTTTTCAGGGGAAGGCGGTTTTTCCATGAAGCGATCCTGTTCGGCGTCATCGGTCATCACTACCACCGGATCACCTGGGACATGATCAAGATCGAGGCCCTGGCCGGGGACCTGGACCGGGCCTGTGAGCGCCTGCGCCGGAAGGTGGCCAGTTACAAGTCACGGTTTTTGGACAACTCCGAAAAGTCGATGCGAAAGATGACCGGCCTCTGGAAGGAGCGGAACCGAGCGCTCATGCGCGTGCATCGGCGCATGGAAAAAGTCAACGACGACTTTAAAGCCGAACTCTATAAAAAATACGTGGAGGCAGCCAAACAGATGCGGGAACTGATCCTCTCTTTTGAAAAGGAGATGCTGAACCCCGGCGGTTAGGCGCGCTGCCCGAGCCGGCGCCTTCGATCTGCCTATCTGGGCCCGAAAGAGCGTTCGAACAGATCCTGGATCGCCGCCTTGCCTTCTGCGGTGAGTTTCCGGGTCCCGGTTCCCACAAAGGTGTCGCTGTCGATGGTCGGCAGGTCCTCCTGCCACCGGCTCTCCCTCCAGGTAAACCATGCATTGTGCTCTTGGTCGAACACGCTCAAGGGGCGGTTGAAGAGTTTGGCAAGCTCCACGGCCCAGCCGGTGCCGCCTTTGACCGTGCCGTCATCCTGAACCCAGCCCACGGCAAAGACCTGGTAGCCGTTGTTGACCATGTGGAAGATCGACTGGATCACCTTCCGGATCTTGTCCGCCTTGGAAAATTTCCGGTTCATCCGCATGGACACGATCTCCATGCTCACGTCTCCCTTGTTCAGGTCCTGGGCGGAAAGCTCCACCAGCCCCCGGCTCCGCTGACAGTCGTGTCCCGGAAACGTGAAATTGACTTCCTTGAGGCCGGCGATCTCCGCCTGGCGGCCAAACTCGGCTTCGGTGCCCCGATGGCCCCCGCTGTAAAGCGTGATGCGTTCCCTGTCCTTCATAACGATCCTCTCCTGGTGTTCGTAAAAGTGCCTGGCCGGCTTCGGCCGACCGTGAAAAAAATGACCCTGCCTTGAATGGCGGGGCGATCAAGCATTATAAGACCGCATCCGGAGAGGTCAAATGGGAAAGCGGCGAAAAAGTCATCCTACCTTTCCCGGTATGCCATTTGAGGTGTTTTCCCTAGACAGAAACCGCGCACTGATCGACCGTGCAGTTTGCCCACCATTTCTCTGCCACTTCGACGTCCTCGGCGGTGAGCCGATGATCGGCATCGAGAACGACTTCCGCGACCTGGGCGCCGGCGCCGGCGAGGGCGCGGATCAGCCGTTCGCTGGATTCGGCCGGGATGACATCGTCGAATTTTCCTCTTGTCACCAGAACGCGGCGGCCCGCCAGGTCCGGCAGTGTCTCGGTGTCCAGGGGCATCATCGGCCGAAACAGGATGGCATCGGTGAAGGTTTCGGGTCGCAGCATCATCACGGCCGCGGCGATGTTGGCGCCGTTGGAGTAACCCATGGCGGCCAGACCCGAAGTGTCCAGCCGGTAACGGCGTGCCGATTCCAGGATAAAGTCGGAGAGCGCCAGCGCCTGTCGGCGCACGTCTTCCCGGTCGAACACCCCTTCGGCGTGGCGGCGGAAAAACCGGTTCACGCCGTTTTCCCGCACCTTGCCCCGGGGGCTGAGCACCGCAGTCTTGACCCCGCCGATCCTGCGTGCGAGAGACACCAGATCTTTTTCGTCGCCGCCGGTGCCGTGAAGGGCCACCAGGGTTCTGACCGCCTCACCGCTTTCCGGCGCCACGAACAGGTGTCGGAAGTCGGTGGCAGCGTCTATCGGCGGCAGCCGTTTTTCGATTTCGGACCGGCGCGCCTCGTAGCGTTTGGGAAGCTTCAATTCGGATCCGAGGCTGGATTCGGTTTCGTCCACCGTGAATCCGGGCGGATCGGTGGCGATTTCAAACAGCACCCCGCCGGGCTCCCGAAAATAGATGGAATGAAAGTAGTTGCGGTCGATGACCGGTGTCACGTCGAAGCCGGAATCGACGATTCGCTCACGCCATCGCTTCTGGTCTCGGTCGTCTGGTGTTCGAAACGCGATATGATGCACCGTGCCGCCGCCTTGTCTGGCCGGAGGCGCAGCGCGGTCCTCCACCAGGTCGTAGTAGCTGCCGGCTGCAGAAGGATCTGCCATGGCAAATCGGATTCGGTTTCCTTCCGAGCCGAGCGGATGCAACCCCAGCAGGGTTTCCAGTGCGCGGCGGGGCTGTCGTGCGTCGTGCACCATTGCGGTGGCGGAGTGAAATCCGGAGATGGCGTGCCGGGCCGGAATGCCGTTCGCCGCCCACGGGGCGATGGCTGCCTTGCGCTCGGTTCCCACCAGCTCCAGGGAAAGTCCGTGGGGATCATTGAACCGCAGGACCGGCTCTTTGAATCGCGTTTCTGTAGAGATTTTTATTCCGCGGTCTTCCAGTCTCTCGGTCCAGAAAGAGACGGCTGTTTTCGGAACGGCGAAGGCGACGGCCGAGACCGCTCCGGAGCCGTTTTTCCCCGGGGGCATGTTCTCCCACGGGAAAAACGTCATGATCGTCCCGGGGGTGCCGGTCCTGTCGCCGAAGTAGAGGTGATACGTGTAGGGGTCGTCGAAGTTGACGGTTTTTTTCACCAGCCGCAGACCGAGAACGTTCGTATAGAAACGAAGGTTTTCAGCGGCCGATGAGGCGATGGCCGTGATATGGTGAATGCCGAGAATCGGTCGTGCTGTTTCGTTCATGGTGTGGGTTCCCTTATTGTCGAGCCGTCGGTTTGGAACTGACCGGTCAAAAGCGCTGCATGGCGGCCCAGTTTTTTCAGAAGAACGACCAGGGTCTTGCGTTCCTCGTCGTCAAGAACGTCCGTCGCCCTTTCCAGGTTCCTGCTGTGCATGCGGTAGGCCTCTTCGATCATCCGTCTGCCCTCGCCGGTCAGGTGTACCAGATAGACCCGGCCGTCGGACGGATCCTGCAGGCGCTGCACCAGGTCTTTTTTCGCGAGCCGGTCCACCGCCGTGGAGATCGAGCCGGAGGTCAACAGCACCTTTTTGCCGATGGTGTTCACCGGCATCGGGCCCTTGTGAAGAATCGCTTCCAGCACCGCAAAATCGCTCAGACAAAGGCCGGTGGCGGCGATGCTTGCCTTGTCTACCGTCTCGACCGCCTTGTGGGCCTTCCACAGCACCAGGCGAATATGAGGTCCGTTTGTTTCCATGGGGAAAAAGTAAGAGAGATTATCTTGATGTCAAGATAATTGCCCGTAGGTACACTCCCGATAGGGCCGGCAGTGTACCCACAGGCAATTATTGGGGGAAAAACTCTTTGCTGATCAAACTGATTCTCCAGAGATCAGCGGCGGGGCTGAAATCCGACTTCCGACATCGGACATCCGACATCTGGTTCTTCCTTGGCAGCTCAACAGCGGCGCCGCCGGAAGGCGGGGAGGCTGGCATGCTGGGAGGCATGCCAGCGCCTGCAGCGCATCTGCCAGGTGGCGGGTCGCTGAAACGGTGAAAGGCTTCAGAAGAGTTCAGACTGCAGATTTTTCTGCTGTCTGCTTCCCAGCTTCCAAGCCTTCAAGCTTCCCAGCGCGCGGACTGCCATAAACTCGCTGCTAAAGGACACGGCGGTGGTTTCGTTTCACCATCGATCGGGTATTACGGTGCGGCAATGAGCGCGCGCACCTCGGTCACCTTGAAGCGGACGGCGGCGTGGATCATCTTTGCAGCGGCCTCCCCGGCGGCTTCGGCGATCTTGGCCCGGATCGAATCGAGCATCTCTCCCTGGTCCTGGATCAGGTCCACGGACAGATAAACCCGGCATCCTTTCCAGTCCATGGGGGTGCTGCCCGGTTCCATGACGATGAAAACCGCTTTGGGGTTTTGCTGAAGATAGGACAGGGAGCGGTTGTTGCCGATGCCCATGACCACGGTGTCCTCGTCGGTCATCTGCGGGGAGCCGAAGATGGCCACGTTGACCTCCCCGTCTTTGTTGGCCGTACTCAGGGTCCCGATGCGCGGCCGCTTGTTGAACATCTCCATCACTTGCTTTCGATCCATGGACAGCCTCCTTTTGTTTGTAGGTCCTCTCCGCGAATATTTATAATTTAGCATGAAATACGGCTTGGACCCAACCAGGAAGCACCCTTGACGGACCCATCTTCGACGATTTAAAGTCCTCATTTAAAACCATCGCTGCTGAAGTGGTGCCAACGCCCGGACAGGAAAAAGGAAACCCAAACAGATGGACCCGATCATTCTCATCGTGATCATCGCATTTGCCGGGCCGATCGTCGGATCCGTGATCGGCGTCATGCCGAAGCCCTCGTTTGTCTGTGTCTGCTGCAGCGGGTCTGACCGATGAAAAGAGCAGGAAGATGAGCGGAACCGATGACCAGACGACAGACGGCCGGAGTGAATCGCGCCGCATTCAGCAGGTCGCCCTCTATGCCCTGTTGTTGAATCTCGTCCTGGCCGCGGCCAAGGGGGGGATGGCCGCCTATTCCGGCAGCCTGGCCTTGACGGCCAGCGCCATCGATTCGGGAACCGACGCGGTCGCTTCTCTGGTGCTGCTGGGCGGGTTGCGGTTGTCGAATCGAAAGACGCGCAAATTTCCTCTGGGGCTTTACAAGATCGAAAATGTTCTTTCGGTGGTGGTGGCGCTGTTTATCTTTTTGGCCGGATATGAGATCGCCCGGGAGGCGTTTTCCGCCGGTGCTTTTAGGCCGAATGTCTCTGTCCTGATCATCGGACTGCAGACTGCGGCCACCTTGTCGATTCTTGTCTTTGGAGGTTATGCACTGAAGGTCGGGCGTCAAACCGGATCGCCGACCCTCACTGCCGAGGGGCGCCATCGCCAGGTCGATGCGATTTCATCGCTGATCGTGCTCGTTTCTTTGACCCTTGCCTATTTTGACATCCGTTGGCGGCCGATGGGCATCAGCATCGATCAGGCTGCCGCCGTCCTGGTGCTGGTGTTCATCGCCCACACCGGCTGGGAGCTTCTTTCAGACGGCATGCGGGTGCTGCTGGATGCCTCCATCGATTTTGAAACCCTCGAGAAGATCCGCAGGATCGTGGAAAAAGATCCCATGGTGGCCGAGGTCAAAAACCTGGTCGGGCGCAATGCCGGCCGCTTCCGGTTTCTCAATATCCGGATCTCTGTTCGGGCCACCGATTTGGGAAAAGCCCACCAAGTCAGCGACCGGATCGAGCAGAAAATCCGTCGGCGCATATCCCACGTGGAGGGGGTGACCATTCGCTGTGAACCCCAGGCAGCGGCTTACCGGCGGATCGCCGTTCCCCTGGCAAACCGCCAGGGAGATCTCAGCGACCATTTCGGTGAGTCGCCGTTTTTTGCGATCATCAAGATCCGCAACGCAGACCGCCGGATCGAAGAGCAGCGCGTGATGGAAAACCCCCATCGGCAGTTGGAGCGGGGAAAGGGGCTTCGGGTGGCCGAGTGGCTGGTCAGGCAGAAAATCGACGAGGTCCGCATCCGCGAGGAGATCAAAAACAAGGGGCCCGGCTATGTGTTTGCCGACGCCGGACTGAGGATCGTGCGCACCGGTGCCGGGCAACTGGAGGATGTGGTCGGGGAGATCGCAGCAAGACGCTGACAAAATCGCTGCCGCGGTGTGATAGATGTTCGGGTCGATGCACGACAATGGCGTTCAGGAACAGGCTGCTTCGAACCGGCAGCCATTTTTTGACGGTTCAGCGGAAACATGCCTGTGAATCGGAGATGGAGGTCCGATCTGTGACCGAAAAACCGTCCTATGAAGATCTGGAGCGGCGGGTCGCCGCGATGGAGGCCGAGAACACCGCCGAGCGCAAGCAGTTTCTCGAATCCGTGCTGTACCATGCACCCGACGCCATCGTGATCCTGGATGCCGAGCACCGGGTCACGGAATGGAATCCCGGCGCCGTCAACATGTTCGGATTCACCCCCGAAGAGGCGATCGGCGCGCCGCTGGACGATCTGGTGTCCCGTGGCGAGCACCGCATCGAAGCCGGTCAAAAGACGCGGCAGGTGCTGTCCGGAGAGCGGATCGAGGCGTTTGAAACGGTCCGTTACCGGAAAGACGGAAGACCCCTGCGGGTGATCGCCGCCGGGTCTCCGATCATGGTGGACGGTGCCCTGACCGGCGTCGTCGCGGTCTACACCGACATTACCGAGCGGGTGAAGGCCGAGGCGGCGCTGAAAGAAAGCGAGGAAAAATTCCGCACCCTGGTGGAGGAGTCGCCCCTGGGAATTGTCCTGATCGCAAAGGACGGCCGCTACCGGTATGCCAACCCTGAGTTTATGCGCATGTTCGGCTACAGGCTCGAAGAACTCCCCAACGGGGCCGCCTGGTTTCGCAAAGCCTTTCCGGAAAGGACAGACCGGCACTCCGTCGTTGGAACCTGGCTGGACGACTTTGGCAAGGCGCCTGTCGGAAGGGTCAGGGCCCGTGTATTTCCGGTGACTTGCAAGAACGGAGCCCGAAAAAAGATTCATTTCAGGCCCGTTTCCATGGAAAATATGGACCAATTCGTGATTTGCGAAGACATCACGGAAAAGATGAAACTGGAGAAACAGCTTCAGCAGGCGCAGAAATTCGAGGCGATCGGCACCCTTGCCGGCGGTGTCGCCCATGATTTCAACAACCTGCTCATGGGGCTTCAGGGGCGGGCTTCGCTCATTTCGGTCGATCTGGATCCGTCCCACCCCCACCGCGAGCATCTCGATGCCATCGAAGACTACATCCGCAGCGCGGCGGAGCTGACCAAGCAATTGCTGGGATTTGCCCGGGGGGGCAAATACGAGGTCCGCCCCATCGACATCAACGAGCTTCTGGTTTCCAGCGCAGCGATGTTCGGCCGGACCAAGAAAGAAATCCGGATCCACACTGAGCTGGAAAATCCGGCCCCCGTTGTCGAGGCGGACCGAAGGCAAATCGAGCAGGTCATGTTGAATCTGTTTGTCAACGCCTGGCAGGCCATGCCCGGCGGCGGAGATTTGTATCTGGAAACCCGGACGGTCCCCTTGGACGATGCTTTTTGCGAGCCCTATCAGACGCCACCGGGCCGCTATGTAAAAGTGTCTGTCACCGATACCGGAATCGGTATGAGCGAATCGGTCCGCCAGCGGATTTTCGATCCGTTTTTCACGACCAAGGGAAAAGGACGCGGGACCGGTCTAGGCCTGGCATCGGCCTATGGCATCGTCAACAGCCACGCCGGGATCATCACGGTCCACAGCCAGGTCGGTTCTGGGACCACGTTCCACATCTATCTTCCGCTTTCAGAAAAATCGGCCTTTTGCCAAGTCCCGGCCGAAGCAGGGATGGTCAGGGGAACGGAAACCATTTTGCTGGTGGACGACGAGCAGATGATCCTCGATGTGGGCCGGGCGATGCTGGAAAAACTGGGCTACCGGGTGGTCGTCGCCGGCGGCGGCGAGCAGGCCCTGGAGGTGGTGGCGCGCAACCGGGACGAGATCGACCTGGTCATTCTCGACATGATCATGCCGGGAATCGAAGGCGGCAGGGCGTTTGAGCTCATCCGTGAAATTCGACCCACGATGCCGGTGATCCTGTCCAGCGGCTATTCCCTGAACGGCCATGCCAACGACATCATGGAACGGGGGTGCAACGGGTTTATCCAGAAGCCTTTCACCCTTGCCGAGCTGTCGAACAAAATCCGGGCCATACTGGACGGCGCGGGCGGACCGGCTACTTGACCATCATCACCGTGCACTGGGACAGTAGGGCCACCTTCTGGCTGATGGTGCCCCAGCCGCGGGTCGGGGTGCTCAGGTCGATCCGTCGGCTGGCCAGCACGATCAGGTCCACGGAAAGGGCCTGGGCCATTTTCAGGATCTCG
Organism: uncultured Desulfobacterales bacterium; assembly: GCA_965602445.1. Taxonomy (GTDB): domain Bacteria; phylum Desulfobacterota; class Desulfobacteria; order Desulfobacterales; family CAFBRK01; genus JAIPEL01. Next base: position 12,836 of record CBFCZJ010000076.1, read on the forward strand.
GCCGCCCGGTTGCCGAAGACCAGCCGGGTTTCCACGGGGACCCCTCCGCTTGAAAACGGGGTGGTCAGGGCGGCCATCTTTTTTTCGGCCCGCTTTTCCAGCATCGCATAGAAGCTTTCCAGCTCCTCATCCGGTGTTTCCGCCAACGTTTCGATCACGTGCATCACGGCCACTTTCCCGTCCAGGCGGTCGGCCAGGGC
>CBFCZJ010000077.1:0-12912 GCA_965602445.1 uncultured Desulfobacterales bacterium
TGCCATGCCATCCTCCCAACAAATTTGCTGCCGCAATATTTTATTTTATCTTGATTTGAGCCATTTTGCGATTGTCTTCGGAAAAAAACCAGCCAGAAATGCGGGCGGATGCCCGGCCGGAAAGAGATCCGAAGAAATAATCGCTCAATTTAGGCCCCCATAAGTTCCTGGCAACACCCCGAATGGGTTTGGTTTTAGCTTCCCAGCTTCCCAGCGGCGCTCAGCGCCTTCGCCGGTCCTCCGTCATCTGTCGTCTGTCATCCGTCGTCTAATTTCCTACAAAAGGAAGCCCCGGTCCCATGCTTGTCCACACCGCACCGCTGTGGTACGGTTCAGCCCAACCTACACCCTGCTGGAACGGATTTCACGGATGTTTTTGAGCCTGTAGGTTGGGCTGAGAGCAGCGAAGCCCAACAGAATCATGGAACCCCTGAACCCTTGAACCCTTGAACTCTGGAGCCCCTCTTTGACCATGGATGCCTGTGAATCTTCGATCGAATGCTACTTCATCTGCAAGTGCCTCGGAGAGACGATGGACGGTCTGCGCGACGGGCTCAGCCGCTTTTCCGGTCCCAGCCGGGCTGCGGTCGTCTACGCCGTGGAGCCCGACGACCCGATGAAAATCTACGATCCCCAGAACCTGCTCCAGGGCCATGAGCCCAAATTCAAGGAGCTGTTTCTCGATTCGGAGCAGTGGCGGAGTTTCGCAGTCGGCACGGGGGAAAAGCGCAAGTACGGCCACATGAAAACGCTAAAAAACCTGGGGCTGGCCGGGCTGATATCCTTCGGTGGGCGCAGCGGGCCGGTTTTTTATCAGATGTGGTTCAGCGAGCATCACCCGGATATGTGCTGCACCGGGGTGACCGAGCGGTGGCTGGAGCATGCGGCCTGGCGGTTTTCCCACGACGCAGCCAACGGCGAAGAACTCTACACCGGGATTTCCGGAAGCTTTCTGAGGGAATATGCCGCCCATGCGGTCAGAGACTACATCATCGACGAGATGAACGTCAATCTCGGCTGGGACAGCAAAATCCGGATTTTCCCAGTCCTGGAAGCGGTGCTGGGCATCTCCCATACAGCGGAAGAGGGCCGCCGCCCATGGGGTGAGATCGTCTTCGCAGAGCCCAAGGCCCTGGACCGGCTCGAGTGGATCGCCCGGTTTCCGGCTGCCGAGCAACCGCTGCTGGAAAACCACAAGCACGTCCGAAAGCTTCTTCAGGCAGTGGAAAATTCCGAAAGAAAGCTGGTCTCCGACGGCCAGGGGATTCTCGGGGTCTGTTTCGGCGGCCCTCCCGTGTTTTACCTCTCGGCCGATTTTTTCGGGCGCTACGGTTTTTTCCAGGTCAACGGAGAGCGGATCTGCAGTTTTGCCGACGGCAATTTTCGCTCCACCACCTACCGGGCCAAGCTCGTCCAGGTAGAAGAGGCCCTGTTAGAGTCGGACCTCGATTCCAACGACGGCAGCACCCTGTTCAGGATCGCATCATCCCTGGTGCATCACGCCGAGGTCAATCGTTTCGGGTGCACCATCGTGATCGATCTCAATCCCGAGCCGATCCGGATTTCCGGCCAGACCCTGACCGAGCCCCTCGACCTGCAGCGTCCAGACAATCTGGAACTGGCCCAGGCCGTGGCCAGGGTGGACGGCGCGCTGCACTTGGGCAGGGATTTGAGACTGCACGGCTTTGCATGTCTTCTTGACGGCCGCTGGCACCCCGGAGAGGACCGGGCAAGGGGCGCTCGGTTCAATTCTGCCATCCGTTTTACCGCCGAGCATCCGAACATCCTGGTGGTGGTGGTCTCCTCGGACCGGCCGGTCTCCATCGTCCAGGAGGGGGTCGACGTCAGCGCCCAGTGCGCCTGGAAGCCCCCGGCAAGCTCCCTGGCCTCGCCTCGACCCCTGGCGTCATGGGTCTCCCGAACGAACGGATGATAAAATCGCCGGCGCGATTTTATCTTTGCTTCCCATCCTCAGCAGAGCGCTTGTCAAAGCCATTCAACCTTCTCCCTGTCCGGAGCTGAGCTTTGGCGCTCGAAACCGTCAGCCTGCCAGTTTTTCCAGGGAGGCCTTGATAAAAGCGGGTAGATCGCCCGGGTTCCGGCTGGAGACCAGGTTTTCATCCACCACCACCTCCTGGTCGACAAACTCGGCCCCGGCGTTTTTGATGTCCTGAACGATGGAGGTGTAGCCGGTGAGCTTTCGGCCCCGGAGAACGTCAGCGGTGATCAGCAGCTGCGGGGCGTGGCAGATGGAAAAGACCGGCTTGCCGCTTTTGACGAATTCCCCGGCAAAGCGGACGGCATCGCCGTCGACCCGAAGCTTGTCCGGCGAATAGCCTCCGGGGATGAGCAGGGCGTCGAAGTCGTCCACGGAGACTTCCCCCACGCTCTTGTCGACGGTGACCGGCGTCTGCTTCTTTTTGCCGATCACCTTCTCTCCAGCCGTTATGCCGACATGCACCAGTTCGTGGCCGGCCGCTGTGAGCTTTTCCGCCGGTTCGGTGTATTCGGAATCTTCGAACATGTCTGTGATGATCACGGCAATCTTGCTCATGAGTGTTTCCTCCTCTTTGCTTTTTTTTCAACGTCTTCCTGGATTCCCGCCTGCGCGGGAATGACTGAATTTTAATGGTTATTGGTTTGACGCGACACTAGAATAGCTGCAGGTGCTGAATGCAGTCTGTATGATAATCCATTGGAAACGCGCTGCAATGGGTTTAACCCAGTATCTTGCAGCGGCTCGGTTGAAAACCCCCGGGATGCGAGCTATGTTTGCCGTAGCCTGGAAATTTTGGCCTGCAGGACTTGGTCAGAGGCTTCTGGCTTTGCCATAAGGGATGAAGAATGAAAAAATCGAAGCTCGAATTTCGGATTTAAATCAAGGAGGTGAGACCCATGACGACGGATCGCTTTTCCTTCCAAAAGGGAGACGGGCTGTTGATCGTCGATGTTCAGAACGATTTTCTGCCTGGCGGCGCCCTGGCCATCGAAAACGGCGACCAGGTCGTTCCGGAGCTCAACCGGGTTCTTAAACAGGCGGCAGCAGCCGGGATCCCGGTCTATGCATCCAGGGACTGGCACCCTGCGGGCCACATCAGTTTCCAGGACCAGGGAGGCGACTGGCCGCCCCACTGCCTTCAGGATACCGATGGGGCCGCCTTTTCTTCGGCCCTGGACCTTCCGGAGGATGCCGTGGTGGTCACCAAAGGGGTGCGATTCGACAAGGACCAGAATTCGGCATTCGACCAAACCGGTTTTGCCGAGCGGTTGAAAAAAGACGGTATCCGGCGCCTGGTGGTCGGCGGGCTCGCACAAGACGTCTGCGTCCTGGCGACGGTGCTCGACGCCCGCAGCCACGGCTTCGATGTACTTCTATTGGAGGAGGGGACCAAGCCGGTGTCCGTCGAAGGCGGCCGGAAGGCCCTGACCGACATGATCAAAGCCGGTGCAAAATTCGTGGACGCCGAACTCGATGTGTGCACCTACGCCCCGGAATGGGCCGAGCACCAGCGGCCCGGCGAGCCCGAAGATGCCTGCGACGACGGCAGGAGCGGGAAGATATAGTCCACGGCGCCGCCGGCCCTGGACGGCCGGTGAAATCCCTGCCGTAAAGACGCAAAATAGAATCAGGGGGTGAGACGTGGAAGATCCTTTTGCCGCGGAAATGGCCCACGGCTGCACGGTCGAGGACCTAATGGTGCTCAGCGGCGAAAAAGTGCTTGCCACCCTGGGGGACATTCCCGAAGAGGACCATCACTGCGCGTTTTTGGCCGCCGCCGCCCTGCAGGCGGCCCTGGAGGATTTCCTGGCCGCCCGCAGAGGCGTCCGCCGGCACCGGTGATCGGATCCTTGCGCGTCAGGCATCGCTTTTTCCCAGGATCAGCTTGCAGACCTTGCTTTCCGGTGCAACAAGAAACATCCCGGACAACACGAACAGGGGCAGGGCAAAAAATACGCCCAGTACCGGGACGATAACAAAGCCGATAAATCCGAGCAGCAGGGCCAGGGGGAGAATCAGCAGCCCGACGGTCCTGCTGGATATTTTTTCAGACTGGCATTCTGATTTGTTCATATCGGTATCCCTCCATTCCTTTTAAAGCGCCGGACAAAACCATGCTTCGCCGGCGCTTTTTCGATTTCTTTGATATCTTCACGCCAAACCAACTATGCGGTAGCTTACACCACCGACACTATCTGGTGCCTAATGTTGCCGCATGTAATTGTAGAGTAGTCATCGGTTAAAAAGTTACAATGGGGGAGATCGGAGGAAGGATGAGGGGGACAAACCACCCATTTCTCAACTTTCGGGATTCATGATTCCGCGAAATGAAAAATTTGCTCCTTTGTAGACGAAAACCTAAAGTTGATGAAATCGTAAAAAGTACCCGAAACCTTCGTCGGGCTTTATTCGGTTTTCATAAGTATTAGAAAACACTGGATTCCCGCTTTCGCGGGAATGACGGAAGAAGGAATATTCGGCCTTTTTACGAGACCATCAAAGCTGAGTCATTTCCTGCGTGTGGCCCGGTGGGATCTACGCGGGTCGGCTGGCTCCTCTTTTGCCCCCGACATCGGGAAAAAACCGGATCAGCACAAGGGTGATCAGGGGGATGAAGGCCACTGCGAACAGCACCGGCTGGATCGAAAACAGATCCGCCAGCTTTCCAACCAGCGGCGAAAAGGCGCCGCCGAGGCCGTAGGCGAATCCCATCATCAGGCTGGCCACCATGGACCGCCCGCGCGGCGCCAGGGTTTGGGCCATGACCACCCCGATCGGAAGACTCGCCAGTGTGAAAAAGCCCGCCAGGGCGGCGCCGGGGTAGACCCAGCCGCCCGGAAGGGCGAGAAAAAGGAGCAGCGCCGGGGTCATCAGGGTGTGGGAGATGACAAACACCGGCTTGTATCCGATGCGGTCCGAGAAAAAGCCGGCCAACAGCCCGCTGGCGGTTCCGGCCAGGGTGAACAGGGAAAACAACACCCCGGCCGAGACAAGGGTATACCCCCGGTTCACATAGAGTACGGGAATAAAGGTCAAAAAAGACTGGCCCACCACGGCCCGGAGCATCATCACGGCCCAGATCAGGAGAATCGGACGCCAGGCATGACCCAGGGACCGTTTCAAGGAGCCGAAAAATCCCAGCGCCTTGAAGCCCTCGCTTTCCGGCTGCGGTACGGCAAAATACAAGTAGATCAAAACGGCCAGACCGAATACCATGGTGATCGGCACTGCCTCCAGGCCGAATGCGGCTGCGTACCAGGTGATAAACACCGGACCCAGGGCAAAGGCCAAGGTCCCGCCGGTATTGAACACGGACATGGACATGGCGGCATTTTTCCCTGCGTGAAGGGGGATCATCCCGGTGACCGAGGGATGAAACATGGAAGATCCCACCGAACCGAGCGCCACCAGCGCCAGCAGGACCCAGAATGCAGGAGCGAGACCCGACAGGGGAATGAACACCACCGACATCAACAGGCCGCCGAGAATGAATCCCCGGGTCTGATACCGGTCGGCCAGGTATCCCACCGAGGGTTGGACGATAAAGGCGAGCAGGCGCGCCACGCCGGCGACGATCCCCACCTGGGCGAGCGACAGGCCCAGCTTTTCCACAAAGAGCGGAAACAGGGGGCTGATAAACGAGCTGTACAGATCCCCGGTAAAATGAACCAGGGTCAGCGCAAAAATGACCCGCACGTTTGTCGATTCAACGATTCGCATCCCTGCTGCGCCTTTTCATTTTTCACCAAAGCCAGGGCTATACCCGGAACCGGCGGCCGGATCAATCATTATCGGCGTCACCTTTTCAAAACGAACGGTGCCATCTGCCTTCAAAATCGGCGCCGATTTTGCTATACCGCTTTGAGGAGAAAAAATTCCGGGTTCCGGACCCGGTCGGGAAGGGACCAACCTTTGTCGCTGATTGAAAGCCGATGAAAACGATCCGACTGCCGGCACGGCAGGACAATTTACGCGGGATGATCGATTTTGTTTCCGGTTTGGCCAGAGAGCGGGGTTTTGGGCCGAAACGGATTTTGGAGGTGGAGTTGGCCGCCGAAGAGGCCCTGGTCAACATCCTGACATACGCCTATCCAAAAGGCGCCGGAGACATCGAAATTGCTTGCAGGGGGGAAGGCGGCAGTCGGCTGACCGTTGAAATCAGGGACTACGGCGTCGCCTTCGACCCGCTGTCTTTCCCGGTGCCGGACCTGCTCGTCGAACTGGCGATCCGAAAAGTCGGCGGTTTGGGGGTTTTTTTCGTCCGTCAGATGGCCGATCATGTCGAGTACCGGCGAAGCGAGAACGCCAACGTGCTTACCTTGACGTTTACCAATAGAGAGCCCCAGAAATGGGTGAATTCAACCCATACCGAAGGAACCTGACCCTATGGAATCTTCCGTCCGGCAGATTGCCGATGTCTCCCTGATCCGAATCGACGGGAGGGTCGATCATGCGACAGCCAAGGCGTTTGAAGAAGTCATCAAGCCTCATCTCGATGACACCGGCGGCGCCCCGTTGCCCAAGATCCTGCTCGACCTGGGAGGGCTGTCGTTTATGACCAGCGCCGGTCTTCGGGTCCTGATGATCGCAGCCAAGGCTTGCGCCGCGCAGGGCAGGGATTTGGCCGTAGCGGCCCTGCAACCCGCCATCGCCGAGATATTCAAGATCAGCCGGTTTGACCTGGTCCTGACAATTTATCCGACGGTGGAAGATGGGCTGTCGAGCCTGTCCTCGGAGGCGGCCGCCCTCTGGGAAGCGGGCTGAACCGAATTTCTGTCTTTTTTCGAAGGCGGCATCGCCGTCGAGGAGGGATTATGCGTGTTCGCTTCTGGGGTACGCGAGGGTCGATACCGGTGGCCGCCTCCGGCCGGAGTATCCGGGAAAAGATCGCTCAAGCCTTGCGCATGGCAGAGGGGCGGCGCTTCGGCACGAAAGAGGACCTGGAGCAGTTCATCGACGAGGTCATTCCATTTTCTGTGCGGCACGGATACGGTGGCGACACCTCCTGCATCCAGCTCGAACCCGGGGACGAATATACCCTTTTGGACATGGGCTCCGGGCTGCGTCGGTTCGGCCAGCAGGTGATGGCCGAACACGGCCCGGACCGGCCGCAGGAATATCATTTTTTTATGTCCCATATGCACTGGGACCATATCATGGGGCTTCCTTTTTTCCCGCCCATCTACATTCCCGGCAACACGATCCATGTTTACGGGGGGCACCCGCCGCCAATGATGGAGGCGGCATTCCGGCGGCAGCAATCCAATCCTTGTTTTCCCGTCTATTGGGACCGGCTCGGCGCTCGCATCGTTTTCACCCAGCTGGAGACCGACCGCACCCACGAGATCAACGGGTTTTCCATCCGGCTCACCGACCAGTCTCATCACGGCGGATCCTTCGGATTTCGCTTCGAACGGGGCGGCAAGGTGTTGGTCTATTCCACCGATACGGAGCACAAACTGGAAGACGATGCCCAGACCGAGGCGGCCATATCCTTTTTCAAGGATGCGGACCTGGTGATATATGACGCCATGTATTCTCTGGCGGACATGGTCACCGTCAAAGAGGACTGGGGCCATTCCTCCAATGTCGTGGGGGTGGACCTTTGCCTCCGGGCCGGCGTGAAACACTACTGCATGTTCCACCACGAGCCGGCCTGCGACGATGACATGATTCACACCAGTTTGAATGAGACCCGGCGATATGCCGAGATCGTCGGCGAGGGCCGTTCGATGAGGATTTCCATGACGTACGACGACATGGTCATCGAAATTTGACGACCTGTTTAGAGTCCCTGAAACGGCACTCGGCTGGGGGTGAACATCTGTGGAAGCTGAATCCGGTAAAAGCGATCCTGATCGGGGCGCATCCGGTTTTTTCCGGGCGCTGACGGGGGGCCGTGGACGTCCCTTGGCCGCAGCGCTCCTGCTGCTGATCGCAGCGGCATTTGTCGTTTTCGGGGCGGTAGGCTGGGAGCCGATCCGTCGGGAAGTCTTCGACGGCTGGCAGCGTGTCTTCCCCAGACAGGTGACGCGGTATCCTGCCGTCATCGTGGATATCGACGAGCAGAGCCTGGCGGCCCTTGGCCGCTGGCCTTGGCCGCGAACCCGTCTGGCAAAACTTGCCCAGGCCACCCGAAAGCTCGGGGCCACGGCAGTCGGTTTCGACGTCATCATGCCCGAGGCCGACCGCCTCTCGCCGGAACTCCTGCTGGCATATCGGTTCGATGTGCCCGCCCAACTTCAGCAGGTGTTGTCCCGGCTTCCTTCCAACGATGAAATTTTGGCTCAGACCCTCGGGGAGATTCCTTCCGTTGCGGCCCGCGCCGCCCTGATCGACGGCAACTTCACCGAGGACGATGCCTCGTACCAGACGCCGGCAATGGTTGTAGGAGACTCCCCGGTAGAAGAAGTGACTGCCTACAGGGGCCATCTGACCAACATTGCCTCGATCGAAAACGCCGCCCGCGGAATCGGCTACCTGAACGACACCCGGGATGACGACGGCGTAGTAAGATCCATGCCGCTGGTGATCGCCGTCAATGGGCACCTGGCGCCGGCCCTTTCGGTGGAGCTGCTTCGCACTGCTGTAGGGGCCAATTGGTACACGATCATCGGCGGACCCGGTGGCGTCGAAGCGCTGCAGGTTGGGAATTTAACCATTCCCACGGATCCCAACGGACAGATTCGGATTTATTTCTCACCGGCGTTCAAGCAGCGGCGGGTTTCAGCGCTTTCCGTTCTCCAGGGCAAGGTCGCCCCTGGCGCATTTGCCGGGCAGGTTGCCATCATCGGGGTGACGGCGGTCGGAACCGTCGATGTGGTCTCGACGCCGGTGGCGGCGCGGATGAGCGGGGTTGAGATTCAGGCCCAGGTGGTCGAAAATATTCTGGCCGGTTCACGGCTGATCCGCTCGCCGGAAATGTTCTGGATGGAGCTGGCGCTTTTCGTGATGGTGGGCGCCGTTTTTATCGTGGTGCTTCCCTGGCTTCATCCGGGTGCCGGCGTGTTGAGTTTCGCTGGTTTTACCGCGATATCGACGGCTGTCAGCGTAGCGCTTTTTATTCAGTGGCGTCTGTTGTTCGACCCTTCTTTTCCGGTGGCCGGGAATCTGCTTGTTTTCGTGGTGCTGCTTTCAGCGGGTTTTGCCGAAGCCAAGCGGCGTCAGCAGGAGCTGGATGCCGCCCTGGAGGCCGAAAAGCTTGAGCGGGTCCGAATCGCAGGCGAGCTGCAGGCGGCCCGAAAGATCCAGATGGGAATGCTGCCCGATCCTCGCGCCATCGACCACCTGGCGCCGAATGTGGACTTTTTTGCGATACTGGAACCGGCAGAAGAAGTCGGCGGAGATCTCTACGATGCATTCATGATCGATGAGCGGCGGTTTTTCTTCCTGGTGGGAGATGTGGCCGGCAAGGGGGTGGCCGCCGCGCTCTTCATGGCCCTGAGCAAAACCTTGTGCAAGAGCAGAGCCCTGCAAGACACCTTGTCTCTTGCTCAGCTGTTCGGAAAGCTTAACCGGGAGATTTCCCGTGAAAACCCCGCGATGCTTTTTGTCACCGCCGTGACCGGCATCCTTGATACGATCGAAGGAAAACTTCAGCTCTGCTGTGCGGGCCACGAGACGCCGGTGCTGGTCCGGCCCGGGCAGCTGCCCTGCATGGTCGATGTGAAGGCCGGTCCGCCGCTGTGCGTCATCGACGATTATGAATATCGGGAACATCGGATGGCCCTCCAGCCCGGGGAAAGGCTGGTGCTGATCTCCGACGGGATCACCGAAGCCCAGAACCTGCATCAGGAGTTATATGGGCGTCGCCGGGTTGCAGAGCGGATCGGCGCCTTGGATGAAAAGCAGCGGGACGCGGAAAACCTTTGCCGGACATTGTACGATGATGTGAAGCAGTTTTCCAGCGGTGCAGGCCAATTCGACGACATCACGGTCATGGCGGTCGGGTTGCGGAAGAGTCGGACATCAGAGGTCGGACGCCGGATGTCGGAAGTCGGCAAACAAGATGGCAGCCCCGCCGTCCCGCTTTCGAACGGGATTTGATCAAACGTGAAACTTTCTATGGTATCTTGTTTGGAATTTGGTGCTTGGAGTTTGGTATTTGTTTGGGAATTGGTGCTTGGGAATTGAAGATTTTCTTCCCTGTCGCATTTGTCTTCGACCGAAGTTTCACATGCGAGGCCAGATATCGGATGTCGGAGGTCGGAAAAACAAGATGACAGCCTTGCCGCTGGCGCGGCGTTCAAGGTTCCAAATTCAATGTTCAAGGTTTTTCTGACATCTGACATCTGATTTCTGAAATCCGTCCCTTGATCTCCGGTCTACCGGACGATGACCTCCACCCGGCGGTTTTTAATTTCCGCGACATTGTCGACGGTGGGGATGAGCAGCTGGCGCTCCCCGCGGCCCACGGCCCGGATAAAGCTCGCCCGAAGTCCTTTTTCGATCAGCATCTGTTTAATGGTCTCGGCGCGCTTGGTGGACAGATGGTCGTTGTCCTCTTTTTGGCCGACTGTATCGGTGTGACCGGTGACCTGTACTTCCACGGCCTGACGGGCGTCCACTTCTGCAAAAAGTGATGCGAGTGTGCCCCTGGATTCGGGCATGACCACCGTGGTGCCCTCCTCGAAGTAAAGAACAAAAGAAATCGGGTCCGGCGGCTGGGCGGCCAGGGCTTGGCTGAATTTCTGCTGGATCTCGTCGGGCGTGACCGCTCCTTTTTCGACCTGCCCCCAGGCGCCTACCTCGGCAGATGTCATGGGTGCATCCAGCACCGTCTCTTTTTCTCCCTGCAGGACGGCAATCGCCCCGGTTGTCCCGTCTTTATCCGGTAGGAGAACAACCCGGGTTCTTGCCGTGCTGCAGGCAACGGTCAACAGGAGAGCAAAAAGTACTGCAGCCAGAAGAACCGACCGACGCCGGTTGTCCATCATCTCTTCCTCTTTGGTGTTCTATTCGCTGACTTCAACAGCCACCGTCGTCCCCCGAAATCCGAGGATGGTGGTCGGGGTCACGATCTTCATGGCATCCGGGGATTTCTTGGCAATCTGGCCGGAGACCACGGTGAGAGTGCCTCGTTTCACGTCAGCGGAAAATTCGCCTTCTTGGGTGGTCGGGTTAAAACGGAATCGCTTGAGCGCGATGCTGGTGTTGGGTCCCGCAGCAAAGCGCGAACCATCGATGAAGGTGATTCCGACGCTGCCGTCGGCCGCGGTTTGCACAACATCGGCCTGTTGAAGCACATCTCCGGGCTGCGCGGCCTTTTCGGATCCGCTGCGCAGGATGGTGACCTCACCCTTCATGGTTTTGATCTGTCCGATTTCCGAGACTTCTGCCAGGACGGTTCCGGTACAGACGAAGAAAGCAAGGAGCAGGACCAGACCGGTCAACAATCTTCGATGGATCATGACATCCTCCTTTGGCTGGCAAGATCCGGAAGGCAGTGGCGAAAATGGACTTGAGCCGCCGATCGGACTTGTCCGCCGATTTCTATAGATCCGTTACAACGAAAACCCCCTCGTACGCAAGTGTTCTTTCATTCCGGGAAGCAAGATCAGTGCCCATTGTTTGAATCGGGGGAATACCCCGGCCCGGATCACAAAATATGGGAGTCTTTCGAAGCCGGAACCGGAAAGAAAAGGGTAAAAAGTGACAAAGGACGGCAGCATCTTGACATTTTATGGCAGTTTTTGAGCGGTTTCTGTCGAACCGCTCCTGGGCGTTTTTTCTATCTATATGTTTTCGTGTGTATTTTTTTCTAATCACCGGCTTCGGAATAGATATTGCTTGCCAATCAGGAGAGATGAAAGGGAGCGTCATCGATGAGAAATCACGTGGTTTTTTCGATTACGGACGTCACAGGCCCCCGGCATCTCGAGGTCAGGAAAAGCGTTCTGTGGATCGCTTTGACCCTCTCCATGCTGCTGCTGGGTTCCATTCCCGTCTTGATGACGATCGCCGGCACCCTGCAAACCGATCGGAACCATCTGAGTCAGGTGCTGGAGAAGCTCCGCAGCGAAAAGCGGATGTTTCTGTATGAATCGAAGCATCTGCAGGCGGAAATTCGGCAGATTCAGGAGACCCTGGATTCGATGGACAGTCTGACCAACGCATTGCCCGGTGACGATCTGCCGCCGTCGAGGCGCCTGTTGAAGGCCGCCAATTACATGGCCGATCGAGAGCAGGCATTTCAGGTATTGGAGACTCGGATCGGCCGTATCGAATCGATCCTCGGCGACGAGCGTGACGCCGATGAGAGTCTTCAGCGGCGGGTGGCGGCCGCCGGTCTCAACGCAGAGCTGAAAAAAGCCGTTCTGGACAGCATCCCCAGCGGTCCACCGGTTCCCATGAGCGGCATCACCAGTGGATTCGGCCGGCGACCGCATCCGCTCACCGGCAAGGAGGAATTTCACCGGGGAGCGGATCTCCGGGCGCCGATGGGAACTCCCGTAAGAGCCCCGGCCGACGGTGTCGTCGAATATGCAGGTCTGCACCGGAAAAGCGGGCTGGGCAATTTGCTCATTATCCGGCACAATTTCGGATTCAGCACTACTTATGGGCACCTGGACAAGATTTATGTCAAGTCAGGGGCGGTCGTTCACAAAGGACAGAAGGTCGCGTTGACCGGCAACACCGGTCTGAGCAACGGTCCCCATCTGCACTACGAGATCCAGTACGTTTACCGCCATATGGATCCGGCGCCGTTTTTATCCTGGGGCATCAATTCGTGGGATGGGATCTTCAGCCGTGTCCAGCAGGTGGATTGGGATTCGATTCTTGCCCTGATTCAGCTCCGGCATCCTCCGGCAGCGCAAAAATCCCTTCAGCTTGCTAAACTCGAAGGCCTCCTGTAGCGCGCTTTCTTTACCTGAACATCGGCCCGGTCGGTCCCAGGTGGCAGGAATAGCAGC
>CBFCZJ010000078.1:0-12908 GCA_965602445.1 uncultured Desulfobacterales bacterium
GAGCATAGGGCATAGGGCATAGAGCATAGGGCATAGGGCATAGAGCATAGGGCATGGCGCACGAAAACCGCAGGTTTTTTGCCCGGTTCTGGTTCTTTATCTATAAAATCTATAAAAGACCCCAATACTACAGACAGCGTTTACCCCATGCTCCATGCTCTATGCCCCATGCGTAGTTAAGGAGGCATTATGAAAAAAAAGAACCGCTCTGAAGCGGTAAGCACCTTTATCGGATCGGATGCCAGGATAGAGGGGACCATCGCGTTCGACGGCACCATCCGGATAGACGGGAAGGTGACCGGAAAAATCTGCAGCGCCGGCGGAACCCTGATCGTGGGAGAGCAGGCACTGGTCAATGCGGAAATCGAGGTCGATGCCGCGATTATCATGGGAGAGGTGAACGGAACCATCGCGGCCTCCGACCGTATCGAAGCGTATCCCCCCTGCCGAATGAGCGGAGATATCCAGGCACCGGTGATCTCCATCGAACCGGGCGTCGTTTTCAACGGCACCTGTGCCATGAAAGCGGCCAATGTGACTTGCTTTAGGCCCCAGGAGGGTGAACGCCAAAAAGATCTTTCGGAAGGAGAGTAGCCCCTTGCAGGCAGTTTCCCAAGCGGGTCGAACCGGAGGCCTTTTTCAGCACGCAAAGGGAAAATCAGTGTCGGCGGTTTTTAATAAAATACAATTAAAAACAAATATTTAAAATTTTTTCTCCGGGCATTTGGGAGTGAAGTATGCGGTAAAAAAATTGGCAAAAAACCTTTGACAATTTTTTTATGCTGAGGTATAGCTCCGCGGAGCTTCTCTTACGGGGTTTTTACAAGTTCCCACGAATATTCAACTAAATCGACAATCGCATCAAATCGGCAATGGAGGGGTGCCCATGATCAACATCGACGGGTCCTTGTTCATTCAGATCGCCAATTTTCTGGTGTTGATCTGGATTTTGAACATCGTCGTGTATCGACCCATTCGGAAGATCCTGATCGAACGCAATGAAAGGATCAGCGGCCTGGAAAAGGGGATCGAAACTCGTCTCAAGGACGCCCAGGAAAAGGACGAGGAGTTTTCCCGCGGCATTCGGGAGGCCAGGGCTCAGGGCGTAAAGGAAAAAGATGCGCTTCTGGATGATGCGGCTGCAGAAGAAAAGCAGATCATCGCCAAGATCAACGAAAAAGCCCAGGCCGACCTGGCCGCGGTGCGCGCCCAGATCGAGGAGGACATCGATGCGGTCCGGTCTGCTTTGAAGTCGCAGGTCGACGATTTCGCACGGGCAATTGGCCAGAAGATACTGGGGAGGACGGTTTCATGACGAGGGCAAAGAGGGCGCGAAAGCGAATTTGGATCCTCGCTGCGGTGATGGCAATTCTGGCTTTCTCAGCCGGTCCGGCGTTCTGTGCAGGTGGCGGACACGGCGAAGAAGGGGCCAAAGGCTGGGTCGCCACAGATACCTACCGGGTGATGAACTTTGGGGTACTGGCCGTGGCACTGGTGTTTTTGCTCCGAAAACCGGTCAAAAAGGCCCTCGGCGCTCGAATCGAAGGAATCCGGGAGCAGCTCCAGGAGCTGGAAGCCCGGAAAGGGGAGGCTGAAAAGCAGCTGGCAGAGTACAACGAGAAATTAGCCCGCCTTGATCAGGAGGCCGAGCAGATTGTCTCCAACTATATCGAACAGGGCAAAGAGGCAAAGGCCAGGATCATCGAGGAGGCCAAGGCTTCGGCGGAAAAGCTCGAGGAGCAGGCCAAACGGGCCATCGAACACGAGTTTAAGAAGGCCAAAGAAAAACTCAAGGCCGAAGTGGCCGAGCAGTCGCTTGCCAAGGCCGAGGAGCTTATACAGGCCAGGATCACCGGTGATGACCAGGAAAAGCTGGTTGACGAATATCTAGAGAAGGTGGTGGCATAGTGAAAAACATGGCGATTGCAAGGCGTTATGCCAAGGCACTTCTTTTAATCGGCAAGGAAGACGGCAACGCCGAAGCGTATCGAAAGGAGCTGGCTGGATTTGCCGGCCTTCTCGAAAAAGAGCCGAATCTGGAGCGAGCCGTCTCCAATCCCCTCTATGAGATGGACGGAAGGCGCAAGGTCCTGGCCACCGTCGTCGAAAAGCTGAACCTTTCCGATGTCATAAAATCCTTCCTGATGTTGCTTTTCGACAAGGGACGTATCGGGTTTCTGCCGTATATCAACGAATTTTATCAGAAATTGGCCGATGAGCTCAAAGGGATCGCACGGGCCAATCTGGTTTCGGCCACCGAGCTTTCCAGCGACACCATCGAGAAGATTCGAGGCGCCTTGTCCAAGAAAACCGGCAAGGAAATCATTCTTGAAGTCGAACAGGATCCTGATTTGATCGGCGGAATTGTCACCCGGATCGGAGATCTTGTTTTGGATGGGAGCATCAGGACCCAGTTGGTCAATATGAGAGAAACCTTAAAAAGGGGTGAGAGTGTCTGATGGAACTTAGAGCGGAAGAAATCAGCCAGATTATCAAAGAGCAGATCACGGACTACGACAAGAAGGTCGAGCTCAGCGAGACCGGCATCGTCTTGTCGGTGGGCGACGGCATCGCGAGGGTCTATGGCCTGGAAAAAGTCATGGCCCTGGAGCTGGTCGAGTTCCCCGGCGGCATTCTCGGCCTTGCCCTGAACCTGGAAGAGGACAATGTGGGTGTCGCCATTATGGGCGAGGACGTCCACATCAAAGAAGGGGACATCGTCAAACGGACCGGCCGGATCGCTCAGGTTCCCGTGGGCGAGCCGGTTATCGGCCGCGTGGTGTCGTCGGTGGGCGAGCCGCTGGACGGCAAAGGTCCCATCGATGCCAAAGAAACGCGGCGGGTGGAGATGGTGGCCCCGGGGGTTATCGCTCGAAAGAGTGTTCATGAACCCTGCTACACCGGTCTCAAGGCGGTTGACGCCATGACCCCGGTCGGCAAGGGGCAGCGCGAGTTGATCATCGGCGACCGTCAGATCGGAAAGACCGCCTTGGCGGTGGATGCCATCCTGGCCCAGAAAGAAACCGATGTCTACTGCATCTACGTGGCGTGCGGGCAGAAAAAATCGACCGTTGCCCAGGTGCATGCGGTGCTGGAAAAGCACGGCGCCATGGAATACACGACCATCATCGCAGCATGCGCCAGCGATCCGGCTACCCTCCAATACATCGGCCCCTATGCCGGGTGCGCCATGGGAGAATACTTCCGCGACAAGGGCCAGCACGCTCTGATCATCTACGACGACCTTTCCAAGCAAGCGGCCGCCTACCGTCAGGTCTCCCTGCTGCTCAGGCGGCCCCCGGGACGCGAGGCCTACCCCGGAGATATTTTTTACAACCACTCTCGCCTTCTGGAGCGGGCCGCCAAGCTCAATGATGAGTTGGGCGCCGGATCGCTGACCGCTCTTCCGATCATCGAAACCCAGGCAGGCGACGTTTCCGCCTACATTCCGACCAACGTGATTTCCATCACCGACGGGCAGATCTACCTGGAGCCGGGGCTGTTCTTTGCGGGCGTTCGGCCGGCCATCAACGTGGGACTTTCGGTTTCCCGGGTCGGTGGTGCGGCCCAGGTCAAGGCCATGAAGCAGGTGGCCGGCACCCTTCGCCTCGATCTGGCACAGTACCGCGAATTGGAAGCCTTTGCAGCGTTCGGCAGCGATCTGGACAAGGCCACCCAGCGTCAGTTAACCCGGGGGGCCCGGCTTGTGGAGATCCTCAAGCAGCCCCAGTACCAGCCGCTGGTCATGGAAAAGCAGGTAACCATCCTCTATGCCGGAACCCGGGGATACTTGGACAAATATCCGCTGGATGTCTTGGCCAAATACGAGGCCGGTCTTTACAGCTTCATCGAAAACAACCATCCTCAAGTCTTCTCGGATCTGAAGGAAAAGCAAGCGATCGACGACGATCTGGACAGCAAGATGGCAGAAGCCCTGAAGGCGTATGACGAGGAGTTCAAAGATACGATCAAGTAGTTCGTTGTCGGTTGTCGGCGAGCCCGGTTCGGCGGATAACGGATAACGAATCAAACGGATAGATAAGGATCGGTCTGTATGCCTAGCCTTAAAGATGTGGAAATGAAAATCTCTGCGGTCAAAAAGACCCGCCAGATCACCAAGGCCATGAACATGGTGGCCGCCTCAAGGCTTCGCGGCGCCCAGAGCAACATGGATGCTTTCCGCCCATATGCGGGAAAGTTCGGTGATGTACTGGGCAGTTTGGCGGAAAAGGCCGGAGAGGAGGCAAGCCCCCTGCTCATGCCGCGGGAAATCGTGCGAAATGTTCACATCGTATTGTTCACCTCCGATCGGGGCCTGTGCGGCGGATTCAACACCAATCTTCAGAACAAAGCCAAATCCTTGTGGCAGGAGCGAAAAAAAGCCGGACAAGAGGTCACGGTGACCTGCTTCGGGAAAAAGGCCCGGGCATGGGCCCGGAAACACAAGCTGCCGATTTCCGAGGAATACATCGGGGTCGTCGGCGGAAATTTCGAGTTCAATGTGGCTTCAAACGCCGGCAGGGTGCTGATCGACGGCTTTCTCGAAGGCACCTATGACGAAGTGCACTTGGTCTATTCGGAATTTTTATCCATGGCCAAGCAGCCGCCGACCATTCGCCAGCTGCTTCCGATCCCGCCCATTGAGGTCGAAGATACCGGCCAGGAAACCGCCGGTGAAGACGAGCCCTATCTTGCAGAACACATCTGTGAGCCGTCCCCAGACGAGCTTCTCGACGAAATGCTTCCCAGGAACATTTCTGTTCAGATCTACAATGCCTTGCTTGAAACCTCCACGGCCGAACATGCAGCACGAATGATGGCCATGGACAATGCCACAAAGGCTTGCAACGATATGCTGGAAAACCTGACGATGATCTACAACAAAGCGCGTCAGACCGCGATCACCAGCGAATTGATGGACATCGTCGGCGGTGCGGAAGCCCTGAGGGGATAAGCACAAGGGCGAGTGAACATTTTGGGGAAGTTCACCTCAACATATCACGATTTTGGAGGTCTATAGATGGGTGAGAACATTGGAAAAATTGTGCAGGTGACGGGGCCTGTCGTCGACGTGGAATTCGAGCAGGGCAAGCTGCCGGAGATCTACTCGGCGCTGCTGATCACCAATCCCACGATTAACGACGAAGAGGACAACCTTGTCGTGGAGGTGGCCCAGCACCTGGGAGACAACGTCGTGCGGACCATTGCTATGGACGTCACCGACGGATTGGTCCGGGGGCAGGCGGTCAAAGACACCGGCAATCCGATTATGATGCCCGTAGGGGAGGCCTCTCTGGGCCGGGTGCTCAACGTGGTGGGAAAACCCGTGGACGGCCTCGGTCCTGTCAGCCAGGAAAAGATGATGCCGATTCACCGCGAGGCGCCCAAGTTCACCGAGCAGGATGTTACGGTGAACGTTCTGGAGACGGGGGTCAAGGTGATCGATCTGCTGATTCCCTTTCCCCGCGGCGGTAAGATGGGCATGTTCGGCGGTGCCGGCGTAGGCAAAACCGTCATCATGATGGAAATGGTTCACAACATCGCCATGCAGCACGGCGGCATTTCCGTTTTCGCCGGCGTTGGTGAACGCACCCGCGAGGGAAACGACCTGTACCACGAGATGAAAGAGTCCGGCGTTTTACCCAAGGCATCCCTCGTCTACGGCCAGATGACAGAGCCTCCGGGCGCCCGCGCCCGGGTGGCCCTTTCCGCCCTGACCGAAGCCGAATATTTCCGTGATGTGGAAGGTCAGGACGTGCTGATCTTCATCGACAATATTTTCCGGTTCACCCAGGCCGGCCAGGAAGTTTCGTCGACACTTGGACGAATGCCATCTGCGGTGGGGTACCAGCCCACGCTTGCCGTCGACCTCGGCGAGCTTCAGGAACGGATTACGTCTACGGACAAAGGGTCGATTACCGCAGTGCAGTGCGTGTACGTGCCTGCAGACGACCTCACCGACCCGGCCCCGGCAACCACCTTTGCCCATCTGGACGGCACCGTGGTTCTATCGCGGCAGATCGCCGAGCTTGGGATCTACCCGGCGGTGGATCCGCTCGATTCCACTTCCCGAATTCTCGATGCCGCCGTCATCGGTGAAGAGCACTATGCCACGGCTCGTTCTGTTCAGGTGATCCTCCAGAAATACAAGGAGCTTCAGGACATCATCGCCATCCTCGGCATGGAGGAGCTTTCCGACGAAGACAAAATCACCGTGGGAAGGGCCCGCAAGATCCAGCGATTTTTGTCCCAGCCTTTCCACGTCGCTGAAACCTTTACCGGTAAGGCCGGAAAGTACGTGAAGCTCGAGGATACCATCCGCGGCTTCAAGGAGATCGTCGAAGGCAAATATGACGATATCCCGGAACAGGCCTTTTACATGAAGGGCGGCATTGAAGAGGTCGTGGAAGAAGCCAAAAAAATGAGCGAAGAAGGCGAATAGCCGAAGAGGTCGATTCATGGCAAAAAATATCAAGTTGGAAATCGTCACCCCCGACAGGGCGGTGGTCAGCGAAGAGGTCCAGATTGTCATGGCGCCCGGAGTCCTCGGCGAATTCGGCGTTCTTGTCGGCCATACCCCTTTTCTGACGACGCTCAAAGTTGGGATCGTGCGATATGTAGATGCTGACGGCCAGGAACGACGCGTTTTTGTCGGCGGCGGATTCGCTGAAGCGCTGCCTGACAAGGTGACTATTTTGGCCGAATCGGCTGAACGGCGCCGGGACATCGACCTGGAACGGGCCAAGGCGGCTTTGGAACGGGCCCAAAAACGGTTGGCCGAAGAAGCACGGAAGGAGCAAGTCGATTACACTCGTGCCCGGGCGGCTTTGGAACGGGCCCTGCAGCGGCTCAGGCTCGCCGAGACCGGGAGAAGAGAAGCCGCATAGACGCCAGCTCTTTTGCACTGCTTTTCCTTTAGACCGTTTGAGCCGGTGAAGGATTGCCGGCTGATCCTAACCCAAGAAAAGGGCGGACCGAGATGATTGCCGGTCTGCCCTTTTTTCGTTCGGCGGGAGGTTCATCGATGAGTGTCCCCGTGCCCTCCTGCGGCGTTGTCATCCTCGCCGCGGGCCTGGGAAAAAGGATGAAATCGGACATGGCCAAGGTTCTTCACGAGATCGACGGTCGGGCCATGGTGGCCTACGTGGCCGAGGCAGCCCTTCATGTGGCCGGCCAGGAGGTGGTCGTCGTCGTCGGGTACCAGGCAGACCAGGTCCGCAGCGCCGTGTCCACATCGGTCGAGCGGCCGGTTCGATTTGCCTTGCAAAAAGAACAACTTGGAACCGGCCATGCGGTGTCTTGCGCGATGCCCTTTCTTGGAGAGAAGGTCGATCAAGTCGTGATCCTGTATGGGGATGTCCCTTTGCTCACGGCCCGTACGATCCGCCGGCTGGCCGAAGACCACAGCGCCGCCCAGCGTGAGCTGACGGTTTTGGGGGTGCAGATGAAGGATCCTACCGGCTATGGGCGCATCCTCACAGACGGGGACGGCGGGTTGAAAGGCATTGTGGAGGAGGCAGACGCTTCGCCCGAGCAGAAAAGGATCGATCAGATCAACACCGGCATCTACTGCGTCTCAAGGGCGTTTCTTGCCGAAACCCTGCCGTTGCTGTCTGCCGACAACGCCCAGGGAGAATATTACCTTACCGATATCGTGAAGCTCGGTTATCGTCAGGGGCGTCGGATGGGGATGGTATTGTTGCCCGATGCAGATGAAGTGATCGGTGTGAACAGCCTGGAGGAACTGAATCGGGCCCGGCAGATCATGACGGTGCGGAGCCGGTTGATGGGTTCTTCGGGTTGAAATCCCGGCAAAGGAGTGATTTGTCGCATCGCAACGATCGCGTAGCGGCCGTCTCAACGCGGCCGATATGGCACAGACAGTTGCCCGGCATCCGAGCCGAGACCCATTCGACGCCGGCTGCTGAAGACAGAGACAAATTCCCTTGACTTTGCCATAGGTAAAAGATTACATTGAAAAAAACGTGTGTGAGGGGGTACGGTGGACAACAACGTCATCGTTCGACAATTCGAGGACATTGAACAGAAAGTAGAACGACTCATTGGGGTTTGCAGGCAGCTTGAGGCCACGAATTCAGAACTCTCGAATAAAATCGAGCAATTGGAAAAAGAGTTGCAGGGCAAGATAGAGGAGGAGAAGCGCTACCAGGCGGAAAAAGATCTGATCCGCTCCAAAGTCGACAGCCTGCTGGCCAAGCTGGAGAATATTTCAGAAGGGTCATCAAATGATCAATGATGGCTGAAGCGGGGAAAGGCAAAACCGAACTGTCTTTGGAACAGCATGTCACCATCGAGATTTTTGGACAGCCTTTCACCTTTAAATCCGATGCCGATGCATCAACGGCAAAGGCGGTGGCGGATTTTTTGGTAAACGAAGTCGACCGGGTCGAGTCAGAGCTGTCAGAGCAAACCCCCCATGTGACGCGCCAAGCGATCCTGGTCATGACAGCACTGAACATCGCAAGCGAAAACTTCGAACTGAAAAGAAGCCATTTGCGTTTTTTGCAGAAAATTCGGCGACGTTCGGAGCGTTTGCTTCGGACGCTCGATCTTGCCGTTGACCAAGGCGGGCTTCGCTGAGATGTTCGGCCCTTTTTTTGAGTTGTAGGCGTGCCAGACTTTGCATGTGCGGTGCGTGTTTTCGCCTAAATCCCTTTGGCCGAGGACGATTTCGGAGTCGCCCCTGCCGTGTTCGTGATTGGAAGATGCTCTTTGTCCCAACACCCAAATAAAGGGAGCCTGGGTTCGGTTCTGGTGAGCAAGCTCTGCATGCACAGAGAAGCCTGAAGGAACCGGCAAGGCACCCACTTTGAACAACTGGTTCAAAGACCTACCGACACGGCACCATGGCGGGGGCCTCCGATCCCCGGTTGATCCAAACCGGATTTCCCGTCGAAAAGGAAGCCGCTTTTCAGCCTTTTCCATGGCAGCTCCATCCTCCCTTCTCACTCTGCGTTAATACCTTTCTACCGTTATAGGCGTTATAGGGATTGTCACCCATCCATTCCGTTTCGACTGACACGGCTTGCTCAGGGGGATGACCGCCTCCAGCGATCCAAAGGCTGTATGACAATCTCTATTTTTAGGGTAAATCAGACTTCCTGGCCGGAAATGAAAAACAACATGCCGACAGGTCGAATCCAACCCCCTTTTATAGGAGAAATCGATAATGACAGAATATTACGTGCTGACAGGCATCATCTGCTTTGTCGCCGGAGGCGCGATTGCCTACTGGGCCAAAGGGGTGCTTGCTTCGCAGCAGATCAAGGCGGCCGAGAGCGAATCCAATCGGATTCTAGAAGAGGCCCGACGCAAGCGGGACACGATGATCAAGGAGTCCGAGCTCGAAGCCAAAGACATCTTGTTTCGGATGAAGAGCGATTTCGATTCCGAGACCAAAGAGACCCGCGCCGATTTGAAAAACAGAGAAAAGCGGTTGATGCAAAAAGAGGAGAACATCGACCGCAAGCTGGAGCAATTCGAGCAGCGGGAAAACGAATTCAATAAAAAAGAAAGAGACATCGCCGGTCGAGAGAAACGGCTGGAACAGGAAGAAAAGCGCTGCCAGCAGGTGATCGAAGAACAAAAGCAGCAGTTGGAAATGATTTCCGGGCTGACTGCGGACCAAGCCAAAGAGCTTTTGCTTCGCGCCATGGAAAACGAGGCGCGCTACGAAGGGGCCAAGCTGATCAAGCGGATTGAAAACGAGACCCGGGAGCAGGCCGATAAAAAAGCGAAAAAAATCATTGCCACTGCGATTCAGCGTTATGCCGGTGATTTCATCGCCGAAAGAACCGTATCGGTGGTCCAGCTTCCCAATGACGAAATGAAAGGGCGGATCATCGGGCGCGAGGGGCGGAACATACGGGCGCTTGAGGCTGCCACCGGCATTGATTTGATTATCGACGATACCCCCGAGGCGGTCATCTTGTCCGGTTTCAATCCAGTGCGGCGGGAGGTGGCTCGACTTTCTCTTCTCCGGCTTATTGCAGACGGGCGCATCCACCCGGCCCGAATTGAGGATGTTGTCAAGAAGGTCGGCCAGGAGGTGGACCAGACCATCAAGGAAGCCGGAGAGCAGGCAGCATTCGATTTGGGAGTCCACGGCATCCACAACGAGCTGATTCATTACCTGGGACGGCTTAAATTTCGAACCAGCTATGCCCAGAACGTGCTGCAGCATTCGGTGGAGGTTGGATTTCTTTGTGGAATCATGGCCGCAGAGCTTGGGCTGAACATGAAACTTGCCCGCCGTATGGGGTTGCTTCACGATATTGGCAAGGCTGCCGATCACGAGGTGGAAGGCCCTCATGCGCTGATCGGCTCAAAGCTGGCAAAGAAGTTTGGTGAGTCGCCCAAAGTCGTCCATGCCATTTCGGCCCACCACGAGGATGTGCCGCCCAGCACGGTCTATGCCCTGCTCGTCCAAGCAGCCGACAGCCTTTCCGGCGCCCGCCCCGGGGCCCGCAAGGAGTTGTTGGAGAACTATATCAAACGGCTCGAGGACCTGGAAAACATCGCCAACAGTTTTCAGGGCGTTGCCAACACATACGCCATCCAGGCCGGTCGGGAGTTACGGGTCATCGTAGAAAGCGAAAAGATCACCGACGAGTCGGCAGTGTTGCTCAGCCGAGATATCGTCAAGAAAATAGAAGAGGCCCTGACCTTTCCCGGGCAGATCAAGGTGACCGTGATCCGGGAAACCCGGGCCGTGGAGTACGCGAACAAATAGCATAGGGCATGGGGCATAGGGCATAGGGCAAAGGGTATAAACAAGAACGGCTTTCAGGCTTCTTTGTTTTTCTCTATGCGCTATGCTCCATGCCCTATGCACCAGGGAACCTCTAAATGGCAAACGTAATCAATGTCTTGCAAGAGCGCGGCTTTGTCGAGGCCATGACCCACGATCGGGAGCTTCACGAGCTTTTCGAATCCGAATCGGTGAGTTGCTACATCGGCTTTGACCCGACGGCGTCCAGTCTTCATGTCGGAAGCCTGGTTCCCATCATGTCTTTGGCCCATATGCAGCGAGCCGGGCACCGTCCCATTGCTCTGGTGGGGGGAGGCACCGGCCTTGTCGGCGATCCCAGCGGTAAAACCGAAATGAGAAAGCTTCTCACGCTCGATGAGGTGGAGCAAAATGCAAAAGGGCTCAAAGAGCAGCTTTCGCGGTTCATCGATTTTTCGCAGGGAAAGGCACTGCTGCTCAATAACGCCGAGTGGCTCGTTCCTTTGAAATATATCGAGTTTCTCAGAGACATCGGCAGGCATTTTTCTGTCAACCGCATGATCAAGGCCGAAAGCTACCGGATGCGGCTCGATTCTGAGGAGGGATTGAGCTTTATCGAGTTCAACTACATGGTGCTCCAGGCTTACGATTTTCTGGCCTTGTTCGACAACTATGGCTGCCGGCTTCAGATGGGCGGAAGCGACCAGTGGGGAAATATCGTCGCCGGGGTCGATCTGATCCGCCGGATGCGTCAGGGCCAAACCTTCGGGGTGACTTTTCCGCTGATTACCACCAGTGCCGGGGTCAAAATGGGAAAGACCCATCAGGGCGCCGTTTGGCTCGACGCGGAGCGGACTTCCGCTTACGATTATTACCAGTTTTGGATCAACACCGAAGACCCGGATGTGGAGCGTTTCCTGGCCTTGTTTACGTTTTTGCCCATGGAAGAGATCCGACAAGTGGGGCAGCTATCCGGCTCCGAACTCAATGCGGCCAAGGCGGTGCTGGCGTTCGAAGCAACGCGGCTGGCTCATGGAAAAGAGGAGGCCGTCAAGGCATTGCAGGCCTCAGCAAAGATCTTTGGCGGCCGGATGGTGCCAAGGGGGCTTCTTGCCTCTTCGACGATCCCCAGAAACGATGACGAAGCCGACGATGCGTCTGTACCGACGACGGCCCTGTCAGAGCAGGATCTCAAAGAAGGTATCCCCGTCTTCAAGTTGTTTACGCTTGCAGGATTGGCAGATTCCGGCGGTGCGGCCCGGAGGCTCATCCAGCAAGGGGGGGGGTATCTGGATGGAAACCGGATCGAGTCCGCTGACAAACTTATCAATAGGAATGATTTCAAAGATATGCAGATCTCTTTGAGGGCCGGCAAGAAACGATTTCACAAAATCGTATTGAAAAGCTAGAATTTTGTGAAAAATATGTTGACAGCCGGGATACGAAAGGCTAATTATGCGCCTTCGTTCCCGAGAACGATGCCTTTCATCCGAAAGGCGGCTCTTTGACGGATTCCAGAAAAAAAAGCGAAAAGTCGTTTTTTTTCTTGACAGAAGATAGAGTCAAGGATTATAAATCAAGATTGTCACTCGGGGAAACCTGACGGCGATCTTCGACAAGGCGGCCAAAAAAGGTTGACACCGTCAACCGGAAAGAGTAACAGAAGAACTCTTTCAGAATTTTCTGGCCGCTTTTTTCTGGCCGAAAACCCGTTTGCTTGAAACGGGCCTTTGATCTTTGAAAACTAAATAGTGGCAGATGAAAGAAGCTGGGCCCAATTGAGAGATCCTTGTGTCCGATTTCCACCTTCGGGTGGAAGCAGGATGCATTCCAAGTTTAATTGGAGAGTTTGATCCTGGCTCAGAATGAACGCTGGCGGCGTGCTTAACACATGCAAGTCGCACGAGAACGCTTCAGCTTGCTGAAGCTAGTAAAGTGGCGCACGGGTGAGTAACGCGTGGGTAATCTACCTCCGAATCGGGGATAACATTGCGAAAGCGATGCTAATACCGGATGATATCCCGGAGTTTTCGGACTCCGGAATCAAAGGTGGTCTCTCCATGGAAGCTACCGTTTGGAGATGAGCCCGCGTCCCATTAGCTTGTTGGTAGGGTAATGGCCTACCAAGGCTACGATGGGTAGCTGGTCTGAGAGGATG